>JAJZNY010000262.1 GCA_021852245.1 Planctomycetota bacterium
GCTCGTCAAGGAAGTCGCCAGCAAAACCAGCACCGTCGCAGGCGACGGCACGACGACAGCCACCGTCTATGCCGAGGCGATTTACGATGAAGGCCTGCGGAATGTTACGGCCGGCGCCAATCCCACTCAGCTTAAGCGCGGTATTGAGGCCGCGGTGGAAGCGGTGATCAATCACCTCCGGCAGATTTCAACCAAAGTGGAATCATCCAAGCAGATTGCCCAGGTGGGAACCAGTTCCGCCAACCAGGATTCTCAGATCGGCCAGATGATTGCCGATGCGATGGATAAGGTCGGCAAGGATGGCGTTATCACCGTTGAAGAAGGCAAATCACTTGATACGACGGTTGATCTTGTGGAAGGGCTTCAATTTGACAAGGGGTATATCAGCCCACACTTCGCCGATCCGAAAACCATGACGGCGGAATTTGAGGATGCATACATCCTCATCCACGAAAAGAAGATCAGTTCGATTAAAGACCTGCTGCCGATCCTCGGCAAGGTTGCAGAGGCAGGTAAGGCCCTGCTGATCATCTCGGAAGATGTCGAGGGTGAGGCTCTTGCCACGCTGGTCATCAACAAACTGCGCGGCACCATCAAGGTGGTGGCGGTGAAAGCTCCCGGCTTCGGCGACCGTCGCAAGGCCATGCTGGAAGATATCGCCATCGTTACCGGCGGCCGTGCGATATTTGAAGAATTGGGCATTTCGCTTGAATCCCTCGAACTCAAGGACCTCGGCCGGGCCAAGAAGATTACGGTTGAGAAAGAAACCACCACCATCATCGAAGGGGCTGGAAAGACCGACGCCATCAAAGGCCGCATCGAGCAGATCAAGACTGAAATTGATCGCACCACCAGCGATTATGATCGTGAAAAACTTCAGGAACGGCTGGCGAAACTCGCCGGCGGTGTGGCATTGATCAAAGTCGGTGCCGCAACCGAAGCCGCGATGAAGGAGAAAAAGGCGCGAGTCGAAGATGCACTCCATGCCTGCCGGGCGGCCGTGGAGGAAGGCGTTCTGCCGGGCGGTGGCGTAAGTGTGCTGCGGGCCATCGGCGCTATCGACAAACTCAAGCTTGAAGGCGATGAGAAGATCGGTGCCGACATCGTCAAGCGTGCCCTTTTTGCTCCCATCAAGCAGATTTCAGAAAATGCCGGCGTTGATGGCAGTATTGTGGCGCAAAAGGTGATGGAAGCGAAGGAAACCAACTTCGGCTTCAACGCCCTTACCCATGAATATGGCGACATGCTCAAAATGGGCGTGATCGTGCCGACGAAAGTGGAGCGTACGGCTCTTACCAATGCGGCCTCGATTGCCAGCCTGCTGCTGACGACCGATGCGATCATCAGCGAGTTGCCGAAGAAGGATGACAAACAGGCCTCCGCCGGCGGCGAAGGAATGGAGGATTATTAATCCTCCCGCCCGAACAGGGTGATAAATTAACCATGGCAACCGCCCCGGATCAATGGTTCGGGGCGGTTTTTTTATGCACAGAGCGGGTCGGTACCGACGCAATGAATGCGAATAAAAAGCACCGGCCCGCGAATATTAAACTCGCAGGCCGGTGCTCGGATGGTCATGGGGTCAGGCGGCGGTTATTTGTTACCGCGACGCGATTTTCGCGCCGGGATCAGAAGCATGGCGGCACCGATGCCCATCAGCGAGATGGCTGCCGGTTCCGGGGTCGCCGCCGGGTCCGGAATAAAGCCGATGCCCGCCGGTCCGCCGAAGCCCGTGATGATCGGCGTTTCGAGGCCGGTGTTGAAATTCAGCATATCCAGTGACTGATTGGTTTTGTCGGATGAAAACGCCTGATTCAAGGTGAAGCCGTTTTTGGCAGTGATGGCGTAGACGGTATTATTTTTCACATCCGCTACGAGAAGGGTTCCCTTGGTGCTGGTGGCAAAGCCGGTGTCATCAGTATTAACCGGATTGCCGTTGGGGCTGTACAGGCTCAGCGACGTGACCGTCTGCGACGTGGTACCCGGGTTGGCGACGTCCGTAAGCGATGCACCGCTTTCATTGGAAAGCAGCAGATCACCGGTGGGAGTCTGGTTGAGCGAGTCGGGATCGAACACGTTGAGCGTCATCGGTGAACCGGTGGCTTTGTTGGTCGCCGGATCATTGCCCCACAGGATGCCCATGGCGGTTGCCGTGTGGGGGTACGAATTGGGATCGGCGGTTACCTGATAAATCACCGGATGGCTGTTGACCTGGGTGGGGCTGTCGCCGCCGTTGTCCGGATTGGAACCCGACGCGTAGAGATTTCCGTTGATGTACTGCAATCCATCAAAGCCGCCGCCGTGAACCGATGGATTCGGGTAGCCATAGCGTGTTTCGCCGCCGGTTGCGGTATCGATCACCGTCAGGGCGGAGTTGCCGTCTTCATTTTCATCGGTGTAAAGCATGCCGCCTGCACCCATGGCCAGACCTTCCACATGTCCGGTGACGGTGTAATAATTTTGCAGTTGGCCGGAAAGGGAATATTGGGCTACGACGCTCTGGCCGCCGTCGCCACCGTCCGAGGCGACATTGTCGCCCCAGCCGATGTACACATTGTTTCCGGTGACGGCGATGTCGTCCGGAGCGCTCACCATATCCGAGGCGCCGGGGATGATATGCTGATTCAATCCCGGCACGGTGAACGGTGATGCAAACGTGCTGATGTTGTAATTACCCGTCAGATCCGTCAGTGCGGCATGTGCACCGGGAATCTGGGCGCCGACGGTCGCTGCCAGCGCCATCGCTGCGCCGATGATGAGTTTCCTGCGAGATGTCATGAGAATGTCTCCAACTGTTGCTCAAACATCCGCCCCCTCGAATTTTCGTCGGTGAACGTCACCGACAACGAGATGAAGTTTAAGTGGCAGGTGTTAAGTGCCCGCGTGCCGCATATTAATTTTGCGTAAAGGCAAATCGGCGGGTGCCGGTGTTATCTGGAAATACCGGAATTTTCAGCGGCGCGGACAATCAGCAGTGAGCAACCGGCAAGCTGCGCCACTGAGGTTTGCGCTGCGCCGAGCAGATTGTGGCGGAGTTTCCACAGGGGTGAGAGGCCGAGGATCATCAGATCAAACTCGCGGGATTTTTCCAGTACAACATCCACCGGGCGGTCGCTCTCAATCACCTGCATGCGTATCTGATTACCACCGTCCACATTGGGCAGATATTTCTCCACCATCGCCGCAACTCCCAGCGGCTGGTCTGAACCCCGACGTGAGGGACTCACCACATGTAGAATCGTGATCTGCACCTTCGGGCTGCGGCTTATACGGTAGGCAGCGAGCAGGGCTCCTGCGTCCTGCGCTTCACCCAGATACGGCACCAGCACATGTTCAATGGGCTTGGGGTTTTTGGCGACCAGAATGGCGACGTTGGCTTTGGCCCGCTTGAGCACATGATCCACCACACCGCCCAGCGCGGATGGATCCAGTATCCCGCGATGCGAGCCTAAAACAATCCAATCCGCCTGATGATGCCGGGCAACCAGCGTGATGTCGCGGGCAATCCGCAGCGTGGGGAGTGCGAGCACGGACGCGGGAACCCCGGCCTCCTGGGCTTCACGTTGTGCAATATCGCCCGCATCCTGAGTTTTAATTTCCTGTCGTGTGATGGCCAGCGACGCACTCGGGGAGATCAATTGCAGCAAGGTGAGCCGCCCCGGTTGGCCCGCCAGCAGCCTTGCCGCCGCACGGACCAGAGAGACGGCTGTCGTCGGCTGCGATAGGCAGACGAGAATATGGGTTTCCGCCGGCGACTTGCCGTCGGCTGGGGCCGATTCCATTCCGCGGCGGATGGCCAACCGGCGGGTGGGAATTTCGACCAGCGACGTGATGATGCTGGAGACTAGCGTAACGGCGAGGAGCGCAAAGACCGCCAGTGTCATCGTGCGCTCGGAAATCGCGTGGAGTTGAAACGCAAGATTCAATACCACCAGTTCCACCACGCCGTGGGTGTTGAGCAGCAGTCCAAATGTACCGGCATCCTTCCATCCCAGGGCCATGATGCGTGCGGGGAGAAAACTGAAGAAGAATTTCGCGGCAAATAGAATTCCAACCAGTGAAAGCCAGAGTTTCCAGGCGCCGGCGGTGTGTATTTCCGCAATGTTGATGTGCAGGCCCACACTGGCAAAAAAGATGGGTAGCAGCACGAGCAGTGTGAGATCTTCAACGCTGGCAGTCACGCGGGTAACAAATAATTCGTCCGATGGGAAGATGAGGCCCATCATAAAGGCGCCGAACACGGGATTGATGCCAAGCGAACTGGCCACCAGAGCCGAGATAAACAGAGAGAAAATCGCAAGGGCGAGCAGATCGCGGGAAAGATATCCCCGCACCTGAAAATGGGCCTGAAAACGCCAGAGAAATCGCCGCACAAAAAACATCATCACCACCACATAGGCTGCGGCGAGCACGGCGGTTTTTACGCCCAGCAGACCGGTCATCCAGAGCGAGGTGTGACTGCCGTCGAGGCGGGTTTTCGCCAGATCATACGCAAGCGCCAACACGCACCACCCCGTGAGATCCAGCACCGCCGCCGAGGCCAGTGTGAAAGTTCCCAGCGGGGTCTTATGCAGTGCCCGATCTCGAATGCGTTTGGCCAGCACGGGAAACGCGCTGAGCCCCAGCGCCGTGCCGAGCATGGCTACGAACGCCAGTTTTGAATGGATGTTGCCAGTAACGGACGGGTGAGAGAGCAGGCCGATCGAAAGAATAACACCGACGATCAGCGGGCCGAACAGGCTGGTTAACCCCGTCGCCACAACAGCCCGGCCTTTACCGCGCAGCTTGCCCAGATCCAGTTCCAAGCCGACGGTAAACATGAAAAACATCACGCCGAGCTGCGAAAGCATATTGAGAAAAGGCATCGAGCCGTGCGGAAAAAACCAATGAAGCAATCTCCCACGATCGACGATTCCCAGCAGACTCGGCCCGATGAGTATCCCCCCGAGCATCTCGCCGATGACTTCCGACTGCCCCAACCATCGCAGCAATGCACCGCACGTTCGGGCCGCCGCCACGATCAGGGCAATCTGAATCATGAGATTTTCGATGGTCATGCGGATATTTCCTTATGCCCGGATACCGTTCAACCGCCTTCGGAGCAGGTGGCACCGCTTTTCGCGAGATAGAACCTCAGCGGTTGGGAAGATCGAAGGAGAGGGGCGGAAGACCGAGGTCTTTTCTCGCCTGGTTGCAGCGATGCAGCACTTTGATCATCTGCAGGCCGGTGAAATAATGAACCTTGCCGTCGGCAAAGGCAATGGGTCCGGCATTGATCTCCTCCTGAGTATTCTTGAACAGCACAATGATATTTCTAAGATTTTTTGTGATGCGCCCCCCGGCTGCCAGGCTCAACCCCTGCCCGGCGTAACGAAAATCGCTGTTGCGGCGGATCACCAGATCCAGTTCCCGGGCCGGAAGTTTTTTCCATCCCGCCGGGAGCTTGAGCGCCACCAGGCCGTTGGTCGGATCACTGAGATCCGATACCTTGATGCGGCCATCGCGTACCAGCACGGCCAGATGGGCGGGGTAGGCTCCATCATGGGCGCGGGCGTAGGAAATGCACGCCTTTGCAATCTTCTGCATGTGCCTTAATTCCGACGTCTCCTGGGCCTTGTGAATGCTCACCGATTGCACGGCAAAAACAATCATGCCCAAGGTCATGCAGATGCCGCCGAGCCAGCGGCCGAGAATAATATTTTGCCGGTCGCGTATCCGATATATAACGGCCCAGGCGCCCAGAAAAAGGGTAAGAAGCGAAAGCAGCAGTTCACTGATCGGCGGCGGTTTGTGCAGCGTCGCTTTGTGCGTCGCCAGCATGGCCAGTTCGGCAATAA
>JAJZNY010000418.1 GCA_021852245.1 Planctomycetota bacterium
GCTATTTATTCCGACCTCTGAAGACGCCGTCACGGATCCGCCGTCGGCACAGTCCGGTCCACAACCTCATCATCAAACCAGAATCGCGCCCAAAACCATGCGATATGAAAACGCCTGCGCCAAAACACGGAAAAGACGCCCGTCAGGCCCCGGCGACCGTCAAACCTCGGCAAAAACCGACCTGGGACGCTCGCAGATATCGACATGCATCAATATCATGCCGCCACAAAACTTTACATCGCAACCGGCTCGGCTGCAATTTTCCAATTTCAGCATCGCGACGTATGGGTCTGATATTTGCGAAAATCACGCTACGCCCGAATTCGCTTTGTGGCGTTCGGATTTGAGGATTCCGTACGATTCAGGCCCCATCTATGGAATCCGTCCGGAATTTTACACCACACCACCCTATGAGGCGGAAATCTGCTGCGGTGCATATTGGCAGGTTGATTCCGGGGGGCGATTCAGGCATGATGAAGCCATGATCAAAAGGTGGATGTGCTTACTGGCGATCGCGGCGCTGCTCATCGAGGCACGGCCGTCGGTTTTCGCCAACCCTCCGGGCACGCCCCCGCCTTCCATCGCATCGCAAATTCATCAACTTAAAAGCACCCGCTGGCAGGTGCGTCATGCGGCGGAACACGCATTGCTGATGGCTCCGACCGGCGCGATCACGGCTGTCACCGAAGCCTGCATCCGTACAGCCAATCCTGAACTCTCGGCGCGATTGCGGCGAATCGCCCTGCAGTTGTATCTCGAGAGGGAAATTTCTGATCGGGGTGTGCGGCCGTTTCTCGGGATTGAATTTATTGTTATCGGCAGGAGATCGGGAACGCAGTCGTTCTCGGCCATTTACGCAGTAAAAGTCCTGCGGGGCTTTCCGGCGGGACGGAAATTACGACGCGGCGATATGATCCTCGGCGTCAATGGCCGGTATTTCGGATCGAGCATGACGGCGAATGATTTTCTCCGGTTGATGATGAGTTTCCGGGCGGGCACGCGGGTGGTTCTTCGTGTTTTGAAGGCGGGTCGAATCCATAGCTGCACCATTCGACTTCGCCTGATCGGAGTACCCACCGGTGATCAAGCCCTCACCGAACTACTCGCGGCCAGAGCGGCCATCATCCTGCGGTATCTGCGATATTTGGATTCTCTTAAAGGGCAGATCTGGGATAAGCATCCGCCGCCGGCCGAGTCGCCGATTGTTTTTTTCCATTCAGGCAAGGGCCCAAAATCATGAAGGCCGAAGAGTTAATAACCGATATGCCTTGCGGGAGTGTATGCTGGGCATGCCGCATGGAGGATGGGCTTCATCATGCCGCATGGAGAGGCGGGTTTGCTCAGGTTGATTTCATGGTCTGGAGATGGGTCTGAATGCTGGGTGATGCGGTGAATGTTTAATGCGACCGGGCCCTCCACCCAGAGGTAAATAGCGATTTTCCGCGACTGATGATGGAATAATCGTGCCTGAATTGACCGCCCATATCGAGCCCGGTATAAGACCTTCTGCCCGGTTCGAGCCCGGAGGGTGTTATCGGCCTCGGATGGCAGAGGTTCCATAACGGATCGGGAAGCTAACTCGCAGCGACGTGACGTTATACTGTTGATCTTGTAGTCGATTAGGGTTTTCGAGATGATTCCGACAAATAATCGTAAATTCCGACGGATAACCGGATGGATATTGCTCAGCGCCGCCGTCCTTGGGCCGTGCGGTGCCGCCCTTGCCGGCGCAAACGGGCGGATTCGGCTCGCGGATCAACTCGTGGATGATGCCCGGAGTATCGGGCGCAACACCACGATTCCATCCCTTCGGGCGGCCTCCATTGCGGACGATCTTCTCCAGATGGCGGTGCGACTGGATCCAAAATCTGAAACCGGCTATCGCCTCCTGGCGGAAGCGGCGGGCACAGTGAATCGACCGGCCTTGCGGGTCAAGGCGCTGCTGGCCCTGTGCAAACTTGAGCCTCAAAATCTGGTCGCTCAACTGAAACTCGTCGATGCCCTCGCCGGCGCCAAGCAGACCGTCGGGGGACGCATCACCATTTATAAGACGGCGCTGAAGACGGATGGTGGAAGCCAGCAACTGGGGAGCATGCTCGCGCTGCGCATCGGAGAATTGTATGCGGCGCAAGCCCGAAACACCCGGGCCGCTGGATATTTTATTAAAGCGGTCAAGCTGGATCCCGCCAACGTCAATGCATGGAACTTTATGCTGGCGAGTCTGGTTAAAAATCATGCCGGCGCGGCCCAGCGGATGTATGTCATCACCAAAGCACTCGAGGCGGACCCGTATCAGCCCATGCTTCTGGAAGCGGGGGCAAAAATCCTCGCCGATCACCGCCTGTACGCCGCCGCGGCTTCCTGGGCCAATCAGAGCATTCAGCAATTTCAGCAGGCGCGGGAGAAACTCAACCCCGGTTTCGCCGGTGATCTGGCCGCATTCTGGCAGATGGCGGGAAAATCGCAGGAAGCTCACGCCTACCTGAGTGAGTTGACGGCTTTGCGCCATCCGACGGCGGGCACTTTGTCGCTGGCGCTCTCCGCCATCTGTAAGACGCATACCGCCACCGGAAATCTGGCCGCCCTTCTGCTCTCACGCCTCGAGGCGCGATTGAAAAAGGCGATCAAGGTCAACCATGCCCCCGAATTGAAGGCCGATCTCGTGTGGCTTCGCCTCCTGTATGCCCCCAAATTGCCGGGTGATATCAATGCGCAGGTTGCCAAAATCGAAGACCTTCTCGGTTCGCAAAACCCCATCTACCTGCGCATTCATGGCTGGCAACTGATGCGGGAACTCTACACCGGGGCGGCCATTGCCAAGTTCAAAGAGGCCGGTGCAGACCCATATGCCCGGATCGGCCTGGCGAGGCTCATGGCTCAAAGCGGCCACCTGCATGAAACCGGCAAAATTCTTCAAAAACTCTGGGCCAGCGCCCCCACCACCCTCATCGCCCTGCAGACCTTTAATGAAGCGCAGCATCTGGATATTAAGTTGCTGCCCCCCGTCGACTCCGGCGCCATTGCCACCATTGCCCGGGCATATCCCCGCCAGATGCTTCATGTGCTGCAGCATCCGGAACGTGTGGTATTGGAATCGGTACATTTTCTCCACCGAACCACGCATGCGGGTGAACCGATGTTTGCCCGTGTCGATTTTTACAACGCATCCCCCTGCACGCTTGCCGTCGGGCCGACCGGTGCCATTACCACCAGCGTCGCGATGGTGGCACGACTTGAAGGGCTGACGGATCAAAATCTGGGCACGTATGCGGTGGATTCCAATCCGCAAATTTTCAGTCTCGATCCCAATTCAACACTGGAAGTACGTTACCGTCTCGATCAGGGCGTTTTGCGGGCGATTCTCCAGCAACATCCCATGTCGATGCTCGGGGGACAGATTGAATTTATCACCAATCCGATCGTCGAAAACAACGATGTATTTCCGGGCCTCGGCGGGCAACCCCTCTCCGCCGGCTATTTCAACGTCAACGGTTTACCGTCCGATTTGCCGACAAGTTTGACGGCCATGGCGGAAAAATTCTCCTCTTTTTCAACCACCAACCGCATGCTGACGGCTGGAATCATGGCGAACCATCTGCCGCAGATCATGGCGGACGCGGCAGCCTCGGCCATCGGCCATCAGAAGGCCGCTGAAACGGAGGCGGCCATTGAAAAAGTCCTGCTGGAGGTTTTAAGCGATTCCGATGCCGCCGATATCCAGGCGTGGCTTCTGCGGATTGCCCCGATGAAAGGCCTGCCGCAGAATGTGACCCGCGCGATGAACGCCCTGATCCAATCGCCGTTTAAGCGCGTCCGTGTATTTGCATATCTGCGCATTTATAACTCGGCCGGACATGGTGCTGCCGGTGCGGCAGCGGCAAAAGCACTGGAGGCTGCGGCTAAATCGGAAAGCAGTCGGCTCCTCAAGAACTTGGCGCTGACTCTTGCCCGCCAGGCGGCCCTTATCGCCAAGGCAGCCAAGTAAAGGCTATTCCGCCGAACCTGCGGCCGTCGGTTTCGCTTCGTCCCCTTGGGCTCTTGCCATGCCGGCACAGCCTGATTCACGGGCGGTTTGCGGTCACGTCCGGGATTCCACTGCAGTTGCGAGAGCGGCGATCCGCCAACATCAAATCAGCATCATCATCGGGTTTTCAAGAATCGCCTTGAGCTTGCCGAGGAATTCGGCGCCGGTCGCCCCATCCACCACGCGATGATCGGCCGAAAGGGTAACGGTCATCACCTGACCGACCGCGAGCTGGCCGTCCTTCACGATCGGTCGTGCTTCCGTGCCGCCAATCGCAAGAATCGCCGCCTCGGGCGGATTGATAATCGCGGTAAATTCCTTGATCCCGTACATGCCGAGGTTGCTGATGGTGATCGTACTGCCGGTCATCTGATCCGCCTTGAGTTTTCGCGTGCGGGCCAGTTCGGCCAGTTGCTTGATCTCCGCCGAGATCTGCCGCAGGTTTTTCGTCTGTGCATCCCGCAGCACGGGCACCACCAGCCCATCGTCAATGGCTACTGCAATCCCCACATGCACCGATCCGTGGCGGACGATCTGCGTGCCGCCAAAACTTGCATTAATCGCCGGCAATTGCGTTACCGCGACGGCCACGGCCCGGGTAATAAAATCGGTGACGGTGAGTTTGGTCGGTGCGAGCTGCTCATTGGCGCTCTTGCGCAGGGCCAGCAGATTATCCATCTGCACATCAATGCTGACGTAAAAATGCGGAATACTCTGCTTGGCTTCCAGCAACCGCCGTGCAATCGTCTGTCGCATGTTGGAAAGGGGAATGGTTTTGGCTTCCAGTACGGCTGCGGGGGCAGGTGCCGGGGCGGAGTATGCCGCGGCGGTTCCAGCCGCTTTTCCACCCGCAGGGGCTGCGAGCACATCGCGCTTGATGATGCGTCCATCCGGGCCGCTGCCGCTGATCGCCGCGAGGTCCACGCCTTTTTCGGCGGCAATTTTTCGGGCCAGCGGCGATACGCGAATCGGTGCCCCATTGTCCCGATGCGATGCGGGTTCAACTGCTGCAGGCGCCTGAACCGCTGCCGGAGCCGGTGCAGGAGCGGTGGCCGTTGCGGTGCTGGGTTTGCTTGCATCCCCTTTGTCGGCCGAAGCCTCTGCTGCGGCCTTCGCCGTGGCCCCGCTGCTCTTTACACTCTTGGCCACATCGGCAACTTTTTCACCGGGCTTCGCCAGCACGACAATCAATCCGCCGACGGGAACTTTCGCCCCTTCCGCGGCGACAATTTTGGCGACCGTGCCCGGCTCAAAGGCCTCCAGTTCCTGCGTAGCCTTATCGGTTTCCACTTCAGCGATGATGTCGCCGGGTTTCACCGGATCATTTTCTTTTTTGTGCCATTTCACCAAGGTTCCGTCGGTCATCGTGTCGGAGAGCTTGGGCATTGTAATTTCCAGCGGCATAGATCAATCCTTAATGCATTCAACAGGGGCCAAACCGAGCCGGGCGGAAAACCAATATCCACCCACGCCTGCATTCTAGCCACGCTTGGCCGTTACGTTAAGCCTGCGTTATGCAGAAACGGGCGCATGCATGACGCACGCCTCCGCTTTGCCAACGCGGTTCCACACTACCGGTCAGCACCGTGGCAGATAAACGCCAGCTGCAGGGCAAAAAGGGGAAACTGATTTTACCGCAGAGGGCTCTGAGGTTCGCAGAGGTTTTGGGGGGACGGGCGTCTCGCCAGTAGTGTCCCGGAATTTGTGATTCCATGGCGTTTTGGTTCATTTCATGGGTCTTGCGTGAGGTGGCGCGGGCGGATGGATGTCGTGGGCGTCGAATGGGGCGGATGGGGCGCAAGCAGCGGC
>JAJZNY010000119.1 GCA_021852245.1 Planctomycetota bacterium
TGCCGCTCCGGTATGGTAAACTTCCTGCCGCGCTGATCCATCGATCTGCTCCTGAAAATCCAAACAACAGATCAGAATCTACACGCCCCAAAAATCCCCGCCAGATGCACTTCGTCGGACGTTTACATTGTAACAGCACCCGAGCGCGATGGCATGAACTGCAAGACAAAAAAAAGAGGCCGACGACTGGTGAGTCATCGGCCTCGATCATTATTCATTCAAATCAGCTTCAGGCACCGGCAGGTTCACCAGCCGGAGTTTCCAGACCGATGGGCGTCTCGCCCGGCAAGGTCGGGACTGCGATGTTGGGCTCGATTTCAGCCACCGGCGTGCCGATATGAGCAATCTTGAGTTGCTGATAAGGACGGAACCCGGTACCGGCCGGAATCAGGTGACCGAGGATAACATTTTCCTTGAGCCCCTGGAGCGTGTCCTCGCGGCTTGCCAATGCCGCTTCCGTAAGCACCTTGGTGGTTTCCTGGAAGCTGGCGGCCGAAACAAACGACTCGCTCTGCAGGCTTGCCTTGGTGATTCCCAAAAGCAGCGTCTTGGCTTTGGCAGGTTTGGCGCGCCGCGTCTTGGGCGGCGTTCCTCCCTTGGCTTCAACCTGGGCGGTAATTTCCTTGGCCTGTTCGCGCGTCAGAAGTTTTCCAACCGGCAGCCCGCTGTCACCGGACTCCTCGATGCGCAGCATTTTGGCGGTTTCTTCGTTGTGTTTCAGGAAGCGATACCGATCGACCACCTCCGTCGGGAGGAAGGAGGTGTCACCCGGATCCTCGATTCGAATTTTTCGCACCATCTGCGCGATGATGATTTCAATATGCTTGTCGGCAATTCGCTGATTCTGCGTACGGTAAACGTTCTGAATTTCCGAGAGCAGATATTCCTGCAGGGCGTCCTCGCCTTTGATGCGCAGGATGTCCTGCGGAACCAGCGGCCCGTCGATGAGCGGATCGCCCGCTTCAACCGTATCTCCGGCATGAACACGAAGTTGCCGATCCTGCGACACATGGTGTTCATGAGCCACATCGCCGGGGCCTTTGATGATGATGGTCATCTTGCCGCGGCGCTTGTCGGATCGCAGTTCGATGGTGCCGGAGATTTCCGCCATCACCGCCGTATCCTTGGGCTTGCGTGCCTCAAGAATTTCGGTAACACGGGGCAGACCGGATGTGATATCCGAAGTACCCTTGATTTCCCGCGGCTGACGGGCAAGCAGGGTACCGGGTACGACCTTCTGTCCGGGTTCGACATCAATGCGGGTTTTTGCGGGCAGATAATGGAAGTCCAATATCTTTCCGTCAACCGGGTCTTCGATATTGATACGGGGATGACGTTCACCTCGATGTTCAACCACGACCAGACGCCGGGTGCCGCCTTTACCCTCGCTTTCTGCGCGAACGGTTTCACCTTCCTGAATGTCGTCGAACTTAACCACACCGGCTTTTTCAGCCAGAATCGGCGTACGATGCTGATCCCACGAACAGAGCTGCTGACCGGCGCGGACGGTATCGCCATCCTTAACATGCACGTAGGCACCGTAGGGAACACGGTGCTTTTCAAGTTCGCGCCCCTTGGCATCGCGAATGATCAGATCTCCGTTCTTCTTGAGTACGACGGTATGGCGGACGCCTTCAGCGTCGGTGACTTCAACGGCGTTGAGATCGCCCAATTGTACAACTCCGGCCACCGCCGCGCGAAGTTCATTTTTCTCAAGAATACGCGTAGCTGAACCGCCGGTATGGAACGTACGCATCGTCAACTGTGTACCCGGTTCACCGATCGACTGGGCCGCGATAATGCCCACGGCGAGACCTTCCTCCACCAGCGTATTGCTGGAGTGATCAATACCGTAGCATTTGGCACAAACGCCGGTTGGGCTTTCGCAGGTAAGCGGACTGCGAACACGAACAGTTTCGATGCTCAGCGCTTCGATCTTACGGGCGATGTCGGCCGTGATGATCTGCCCTTCGCGTACGATCACTTCATCGGTGATGGGATTCATCAGGGAGTCTGCTGCGCAGCGGCCGATGATACTATCCCGCAGCGCGACATCCACCTGATCGCCCTTGTACACGGCGCTCTTGCGAATGCCTTTCTGCGTACCGCAGTCGAGCTGGGAAATGATGACATTCTGCGCGACATCCGCGAGTTTACGGGTGAGATAACCCGAATCCGCCGTC
The DNA here is from genome assembly GCA_021852245.1 of Planctomycetota bacterium. The sequence goes on from JAJZNY010000119.1 coordinate 2,184, forward strand.
TTCAGCGCGGTATCCGCCAATCCCTTACGGGCGCCGTGCGTGGATGTGAAGTATTCCAGCACGGAGAGGCCTTCACGGAAGTTGGTCTTGATGGGCGTTTCCATAATTTCGCCTGACGGGCGGCTCATTAAACCGCGCATGCCCGCCAACTGTCGGAAATTGTCCACGTTACCTCGAGCACCCGAATCGGCCATGAGGAAGACCGGATTGAGGTAGGGAGCACCTTTCGGGTCCTTCGGAGGCAGCGGTGCCAGAGACCCGGGCTGCCGGGTGTCATGCTCAAGTTCATTCATCATGTCCTTGGTGACTTCCTCACGGGCGTGGGCCCAGATATCCAGCAACTGGTTGTAGCGTTCGCGATCGGTGATGGCTCCCGCGTTGAGATTTTTTTCAACACGATCGGCCTTTTTCTGAGCTTCTTCAATAATCTGACGCTTTCTAGCCGGGATGCGGAGATCTGTAATACCGAAGCTCAGACCGGCAAGCGTGGACATTTTAAAGCCGAGTTCCTTCATGTCGTCCAGCAACGTGATGGTGGCGGGACGGCCGAGGAGCTGGTAGCAATCTGCAATGACGCGGCTGCCACCTTTACCTGAAAGGGTGTAGTTGTAAAACGGCATCTGGGGGGGGAGGATGTCGTTGAACATGCAGCGCCCCACCGTGGTGACAACCACGCGTGAGGCGGGCACCGGCTCGGGTCCCTTGCCCTGCCCGCTGACGACCGCTTTGCGATCGATACGGACCTTGATCGCCGTATGCATGCCGATCACCTTACGCTGATACGCCAGCAGGGCTTCCGCGTAATCACGGAACGCGAGTTCCTTACCCGGTTCACGTTGTCCGGGTTCGCCGCCGAGCAGTGCCGTGATGTAATAGATACCCAATACAATATCCTGTGACGGCCCGATGATCGGCGAGCCGTTGGCGGGCGAAAAGATGTTGTTGGTGGAAAGCATCAGCAGGTGAGCTTCCGCTTGGGCTTCAATCGACAGCGGCAGATGCACCGCCATCTGATCGCCGTCAAAGTCGGCGTTGAAGCCTTTGCACACCAGCGGGTGGATTTTGATGGCGTTGCCTTCAATGAGCACCGGTTCAAACGCCTGAATACCGATACGGTGCAGTGTCGGTGCGCGATTCAGCAGCACCGGATGGCCCTTGATCACTTCCTCCAGAATGTCCCAGATTTCCTGGTCGCGGCGTTCGATCATCTTCTTGGCCGCCTTGATGGTATCCGCCAGGCCGTGCTCCTTGAGTTTGCGGATGATGAACGGCTGGAAGAGTTCCAGCGCGATTTTCTTGGGCATACCGCACTGATGGAGCTTGAGTTCCGGCCCGACCACAATCACCGAACGGGCGGAGTAATCGACGCGCTTGCCGAGGAGGTTTTCACGGAACCGCCCCTGCTTGCCCTTGATCATGTCCGTCAGGGATTTCAGCGGGCGATTGGACGAGCCAATCACCGGCCGTCGGCAGCGACCATTATCGAACAGGGCGTCGACCGACTGCTGCAGCATGCGCTTTTCGTTGCGAACAATCACTTCCGGAGCGTTGAGATCCAGAAGTTTCTTGAGCCGGTTGTTCCGATTAATAATTCGGCGGTACAGATCGTTGAGATCGCTGGTGGCGAAATTGCCCGATTCCAGCAGAACCAGAGGGCGAAGATCCGGAGGAATCACCGGAATAACATCAATGATGAGCCACTCCGGTTTATTGTGCGATTTACGCAGGGCCTCAATGATCCGCAGCCGCTTGGAATAATCCTTCAATTTCTGCTTGCTGCGCGTCTCGCTGATGCTCATGCGAAGGTTGATCGATTCCTGTTCGAGATCGAGCTTACCGAGCAGAATGCGGATGGCTTCCGCTCCCATGTGCGCCTTGAATGAATCGCCGAATTTCTCGCGGGCCTCACGGTATTCCTCCTCAGTGAGCAGTTGCCGCTCTTTCAGTGTTGAGGTGCCCGGATCGGTTACGATGTGATCCTGATAATAAATCACCTTTTCCAGTTCACTGGTTTTCATATCCAGCAGATTACCGAGGCGACTGGGGCTGTTCTTAAAGAACCAGATATGCACAACCGGCGCGGCAAGTCCGATATGCCCCATGCGTTTACGGCGAACCCGGCTGTGCGAGACTCGCACACCGCAGCGATCGCAGCTGGTACCTTTGAATTTGGTACCCCGATATTTGCCGCAGGCGCATTCGTAATCGCGCTCCGGGCCGAAAATGCGTTCGCAGAACAGGCCGTCACGTTCAGGACGGTAGGTACGATAGTTGATCGTTTCCGGCTTTTTGACTTCGCCAAAGCTCCAGGACGTGATGTCCTTGGCGCTGGCAAGCGAAATCTTCACCGATTTGAAGTCATTTACTTTGTCCCAAATGGGTTCCGCCATGGTAGAGGCTCCCGCAAAAGGATATCAGGCATCAAAAAACTCAAAATTCCACGGAATGACGACAGATCAGTCCGTGTCGGCCGCAGCAGCACTATTTTCCGTCTTCGGCCCTGGTGTCGGTCTTGGCATCGAGCGGCAGATCACCGTCGCGATCTTTACTGAGCACCATATTCAGACCCAGGCCGCGAATCTCGTTGACGAGGACGTCGAACGAAACGGGCGTGCCAGCCTGAAGGGTATTGGTTCCCTTCACCATGCTTTCGTATATCTTCGTACGTCCGTCGACGTCGTCCGACTTAACGGTAAGCAATTCCTGCAGCACGTGGGCCGCCCCATACGCTTCCAGCGCCCAGACTTCCATTTCTCCAAAACGCTGACCGCCGGTGCGTGCTTTTCCGCCGAGCGGCTGCTGGGTAATGAGGCTGTACGGACCGGTGGAACGGGCGTGAATTTTTTCATCCACCAGATGGTGCAGCTTCAGCATGTACATGTACCCGACGGTTACGCGTTGTTCGAATGGTTCACCCGTACGACCGTCATAGAGCGGCACCTTTAATGATTCCGGCATCTCAACAAACATTTCGACCGGCGAAGGGGCCTGTTTCTTGTCGGCCAATTCCTTCAGACGGCTGCGTACATGCGCGTTGGCTTCCGCCACCGCCTGATGAATTTCCTCTTCAGCGGCGCCATCAAAAACGGGCGTAACCGCCTGGAAGCCCAGAATCGCCGCCGCCCAGCCGAGATGCGTTTCCAGAATCTGGCCGACATTCATACGCGACGGAACGCCCAGCGGATTGAGAGCGATGTCCACCGGAGTGCCGTCTTCCAGAAATGGCATATCCTCTTCCGGCACGATACGGGCAATGACGCCCTTGTTACCGTGACGCCCCGCCATCTTGTCACCGACCGACAAGGGGCGCTTGGTGGCGATATAGACCTTTACCATTTCCAGCACGCCCGTCTGCAGGTCGTCACCGTTTTTCATGCGGTCACGCTTGCGATCGCGTTCTTCCTTGAGATTTTCGAGGGTCGGCTTGTAACGGGCCCAGATGGCCTCGCCCGCCTTACGGGCTTCATCATTTCCCTTGATCCATTTGGGCGAGAACGAATCCGCCTGCTCGCATATGATCTCATCATCATCGCTCTTTCCGACCTTCTGTTTGGTGGTCGGATCGATCATGATCTGCCCCGTGGCAGTATTAATTTCTTCGGCCATGGTGCGGAAAAGCGACGCGATGCGGCCGTTCATT
>JAJZNY010000015.1 GCA_021852245.1 Planctomycetota bacterium
GGGCCCCACCAACTATCTTGTCTTTCAGGGGTTGCTTCATGATGCACCGGCATCCGTGATTCACGCATACGCCCGCAAAAGTGTCCGGCTTTTCATGCGGAACTGGGACCGTACCGGCATCTGGAGCGAAAACTATCTCGCAACCACCGGCATCGCATCCCATGATCGGCATTACAGTTGGGGGGCCTTGCTGCCAACCATCGGCCTTGAGGCGATCTGTAATATAGGAGTTAACAACCGAGTTCGTATTGATGGAACCTGGAAACTCCACGCCAGGATCTCCAATATTCCGATCTTGGGGTATCGCTATACCGTTGTCGTAACCCCGGGCCGAACGGAGCTTTTACGCCATGGGAAAATTGTGGCGACCGCAGACGACAAAATCATATCGGTGCGTTTGCCGATACATCAAATGAACTGATTCGCTTCTCGCGGTTCATGAGCGGGTGCGACTTTATCACCAGGTAATCTGCATCGTTACCGACAGCAGTTGTACCACCGGAGCCCGTGCCGCAAAGCAAATTTCTCTGACAGTAAAAACACCGCGCCGGGATGATAGTGATGATCGCGGTCGGAAGCCCAGCCTCAAGATGATCGATGACGTCTGGTGGCAATGTTTTCAAACGCCATGCAATGACGGTCTCACCGCTGGCCCGGCCAGTGAAACACGTGTGTGTGATGAGTCTGGCGTGGAATAAAAGTATGAAAATATAAATGTAATATCGATTGCCCGGAGAGCAGCACAATGATCCCCGCTGTCACCAGCCATGGACCGTAGGGCAGGACATTAGGCCGCCTGCGGATCATCAGAAAAATCGCCCAGATCAGCGCCGCGAAGGGCGCAATGAAAAAGGCCAGCACCGCATGCGCTGCCCCGACTACCGCGCCGATGGCAGCCATCAGCGGGACATCCCCAAGCCCCATCGCCTGCCGCCCCAGAACCAGGGAACCGAGGATCCGCGTGATCCAGATCAATCCTCCCCCAACGAGCAGGCCCGCCATCACCCCGGTGAGGGCCGGCATAAACCGCCAGGTGGGCAGATGCAGCGGCAGAAGACCTGCGACAATCGCACCGGCGGCGGGTAAGAGAAAAAACAGCAGTTCCTTGAACACTTCACGCCGCACATCCGGTTCGCTGGTTTCATCCATGACCTCCTGCGACAATTCGATGCTCGCTTCGGGCTGAGGCAGTACACCGACCAGAAATACCAGCAGGCCCGCCGCCAGAATGACGACAGACCCAGTCGCCGGGCCGAAGAAAAATGATCCCGCACTGACGATCGCCGCCGCAGCCGCCAGCAACATTCTCGCCTTCGTGCCGCCGGCGGCATTGGGTGGCGGCAGGTTCACCTCCGAGGTGTTTTGAGCCTTTTCCGAAGGCGTTTCAGGAGCCGTCGCAGGTGCTTCCGGCGTCGCGTTGAAGCTGCGTGGAAGCAGGCCCAATTTCAAACCCGCCAGCGCGAGAATCAGTCCGCAGGTTCCGCCCCAGGCAGCGCGCCCAAGCCATCCCGACGGATTGATTTGCGGCAGTCCCGGTTGGAAGCCGAAAAAAGCGACTACAATCGCTCCGGCTATCACGATCTGTGGCAGAATGAGGGGAATCTGGAACGTGTCAGCATCAATCCCGGCCGTGGCAAGAAGCGTGGCGGCAAAAAACATTTTTAATAATAATCCCGGGATTCCCAGCAGGATCGCATGGTGATATCCTGCCGCATGCTGCTGCGTAAATATCGCCAGAAAAATCAGTCCCGTTCCCAGTTCCACCATCGGATAACGGGCTGAGATCGGTTCGCGGCAACCTCTGCAGCGGCCGCGCAGCAACAGATAACCGATAACCGGAATGTTATACCGGGCGCGGATCGGCTCATGGCAGTGCGGGCAATGAGACGGAGGAAAGCTCAGCGTCAGAGGGCGAATATGATCACCGAATCGAACGGGGCTGCCATAATTCGGCAGGCGCCAGATAACGACATTCAGGAAACTGCCGATGCAGCATCCGATCAGAAACAGAAACACGGCCAGCAGCCAAAACGGAAATTCCATCGACGGTATTATCCGCGCCTTGGGCAATTGGGCCAGTCGCCCGTACGGACGGGATCGCTCAATGCCGCAGCAACATCAGATGATCCGCAGCACTTGGAGCCGAAGGGGCCAGATACTATTGATAATGGGAATACCGCGGGAAATGACCTTTATCGTGACGCCTGAAATTCAAGGATCGCCCGGCAAAAATCCGGCAGATCATCTGGTCGACGGCTGGAGATAAAATGCCGATCCACCACCACCGGCGCATCAACAAATATCGCCCCAGCGTTGATCAGATCATCTTTGATTCCGGGGGAACCCGTCACCTTGACGCCTCGATACACGCCGGCCGAAATCGCCATCCATCCGCCATGACAGATGGCCGCCACAAGCTGCCCACGGGCGGATATTTCGGCGATTATTTTCTTCACCTGAGCATCGCGGCGGAGCCGGTCCGGCGAAAACCCACCCGCCAGCACCACGCCGTCAAACATATCACTGGAGAGTTCACCTATGGCCGCCTCACTGCGTGCGGGATAACCATGTTTGCCCGCATAGACTTTTCCTTTTTCCGGCCCGGCGAGCACAACCTGTGCGCCTGCCTCGGTGAGGCGGTACTTTGGGTACCAGACCTCCAAGTCTTCGTATAAATCTTCAATAAAGCAGACGAATTTTTTCCCGGCAAGTGGGGGCGATGAATCTTTCACGCAGCCCCCTTAGCCCTGATCCATGCCACAGGAACCCATCCGTTTGCCGCAGCCGCACATGCCCGGCATTGGGGCAGACCCGCCGCTGGAGCCAGCGCCAGTTTGGGCGGAGAAGACTGAAACTTTTCTCGTTGCCGTACCGCCGCATGTTGGGCACGGGGGCGAAGGGTCTTTCGACGAACGGATAAGCAATTCAAATTCTTTCTTACATGATGGACAGCGGAATTCATAAATCGGCATAAACGCCTCCATAGCCAATTCTGCGGTACCAGCGCCGCCACGCCTGTGAGAGTTTACGCAACGAAACCGCAGGCGGCAAGATTCAATGTCGGTAGCCGGTCGTTTTGCGGGGAGACTTAAATGGACGCGCTGGTCGCCGAAGCGACTCAATAAAAACGCTCTTTGAATGTTTTGACCGGCTGCGATTCGGTTTTGCAGCCAGTCGTTCAACGGCTTCGTCTGCGGTCAGCCAATGCACGTTTTTGCTTTCCAGCTTGCGCATGGCCAAGTCGAAATCGAGCGGATCCCGCAGACCGCAGCAATCCCGCACCACCGCCAGCGGTTGCCGCCGCTGGATTAATCCCAGAATGACCACGCGAACGACCGATTCCAGCGGTCCACCCACAATGATCCACAACGGCGTTTGCGTTTCTGAAAGGAGACGATCCAGTCGTGGAGAATCGAACGGATTCGCGTCGGGTAGATCGAAAATGTGCTGTTGAGTGCGCAGGAATCCGTCGACCGGAAAATCGGTACCGCAGTCGAGCGGCATCTCCTCATGATCCTCGCAAAGCGTGAAGGGCAATTTCTGATAACCCGGTGTACCGGGTACGCAAATGGGCTCGGATGGCGGCGGGTCAATCTGTGTCAGATTATGCAGTCGAGTACTGATGACCGGCGTACGGAGACGTTTGGCGGCAGCAAAAACCCGTTCTAGTGGATCGATCAAGGCCGCGGCCTTGGCAAGGGGGTATTTTCCGGCCGGGTCGAATAAATCTCGTTGAGTATTAACATCCAACAAAATGGGGCATCGCGTCGAAAACATAGCTCACCTCCGTAAATTCAGGTCAACGACCTGACCCCTACGGTAATCATCGTCTCGCGCTCCCATATGACTATACGCACAGGCATGGCCGATTGGAACAAAAAATCGCCGGTTTTTACCTCCGTGTCGATGTGCTCAGTCCAAACTGAAACTATAATCATAACTCTATATTTTGTGATATGTTATGAGAAAAATACGTCCCAAATTTGCCAAATCTCCATCCAATATGGGTCACCGCACTGTGGCGTCGGGCGTCTGCTGACGAGCCTCGAAGTATCCCGATTGTGGCCAATAATAAACCCTGTCGCTCCCCGCACGCTGGACTTCGCCTACCATGCATCTGTAATATCCTGATGCGTCGGAGCGTTCGAAGGTATGCTCTGTCGTTCGTCGGATGACGGGCGCCGGATGGTGCGCTGGCCGTAATGTTCCCCGCTATGCTCAGAAGAGGGTTATCGGGCTATAGTGGAACTAAACGTTGGCAGCCGGGTGCATCCATGGCGCAGAATCTGCCGATAACGCCATTGGCGCGAAAAAGGGCGATTAAACAGTTAAACGCCGGCTCTTTCCGGCAGTTAAGAACAGGTGGAAACCATTGGGAACGGATCGAAACACAAAAAATGGCTCCAAGGCTCTGGTCATTGTTGAGTCGCCGGCAAAGGCCAAAACGATCAACAAATACTTGGGCGCCAACTACGTCGTAAAAGCATCCATGGGGCATGTGCGCGATCTGCCCAAAAGCGGGATCGGTGTCGATATCGATGCTGATTTCGCGCCGACCTATGAAATTTTACCGACACGGAAAAAACTGATCAGTGAACTGAAAAGCGAGGCAAAAAAATCCGGCAGCGTCTTTCTTGCAACAGATTTGGACCGGGAAGGAGAAGCCATTGCGTGGCATTTATGTCATGCACTCGGCCTGACACCCGAAAGGGCGCAGAGGGTAGTTTTCAATGAAATTACTCCCGGCGCCATTCGCCGTGCCTTTGAAAACCCCCGCAAGATCGATCAAAGTAAAGTCAACGCGCAGCAGGCGCGTCGAATTCTGGATCGTCTTGTCGGTTATAAAGTCTCGCCACTGCTGTGGAAAAAAGTCGCTCGCGATTTATCCGCCGGTCGCGTGCAGAGTGTCGCTGTTAAATTAATTGTAGATCGCGAACGCGAAATTCAAGCCTTTATCCCGGAGGAATTCTGGAAAATCCAGGCCGTTTTTACCACCGACCTCAAATCCGCGTCGGAATTGCGGGATGCCTGGGAGCGTTTCACGGCATTGCCGGATGACGAAGAAGATGCGGATGACGGCACCGATTCCCCCTCGCCGCGAACCGCCCCGAATGAGTCAGCGCGGCGCGATTGGATGTCGGAAAATCGGAGCTTCAAAGCGGAACTGGTTGAATTCAATGGGAAAAAATTCGATCCCAAAACCGCCCGGGAAGCCGTCGATGCGGCCGCGGTTCTCGGTCTGACCGGCATCACTCACGAAACATCCCCCAACGACGGCACCAACGGCCCGCGAGGAATTCCCGCCCGCGGCCCGGCCGAAACGATTACGAAAGTCTCCGGAAATTTGCCACCTGTTGGCAAGCCGCCGTTCGTGGTCCGAAGTGTGACGTCCAAACCGTCCACATCAAGGCCGCCCGGGCCGTTCAGTACCAGCACGCTGCAACAGGCGGCCAGCAACCAGCTTGGTTTTGCGGCGCAGCGCACCATGCGCATTGCGCAGCAGCTTTATGAAGGTGTTGAGATCGCCGGTCAGGGGGCGGTTGGTTTAATCACCTATATGCGAACCGATTCGCAGAATATCAGCGCCGATGCGCTCTCCGCGGTGCGCAAATTCATCGGGCAGCAATTTCCGCCGGCTTATCTGCCGAGCTCACCTAATTTTTACGCCTCGCGTCAGGGGGCCCAGGAAGCTCACGAGGCGATTCGCCCCACCGACGTGGAATTAACGCCGGAACGGGTGCGCCATTCGCTCAGCGAAGAACAATTCAAACTGTATGAATTAATATGGAAACGTTTCGTCGCCTGTCAG
>JAJZNY010000375.1 GCA_021852245.1 Planctomycetota bacterium
TGGAAATGCCGGTGGTTTTGATCAGACGATTCTGATAATCGCTGAGCCACTGCCGCGAATCGCCGGCAAAGCTGCGCAGTTCATCGAGTTCAGGGTTGACTCCGGCCTTGATGTACCCCCCTTCCCGAGTGTGGGCGGGAGGATCATCGGCAATATAACTGCGGATTTTATCAGCCGCCGGCGTAACGGCGGCAAGATGCTCCCGCAGGGTTTCAAGCACAGAGGGGGGCGGGTTATGCTGGGCCATGACCGCGGCGATCCCGGCAAGCGCCTCAATGGAGAGCGCCAGCGAGCGGAGTTCCCGCGGCCCGACCCGCCCCATGGAAATACGGGCGGCGGAACGTTCAATGTCGCCAACATCGGTAATCAGGAGGCGGCACTGCTCCAGGAGTTTGGGAGCGTCGATCCATTCACCGGTCACGTTGAGGCGGCGTTCAATGGCGGCGGCGTCACGGAGCGGAAATAATATCCAATTCTTGAGCAGGCGGGACCCCATGGGGGTGCGTGTTTCGTCGAGGGCTTCCACGAGCGACCCGTGGGCGGCGTTCTGGCGGTAGGATCGCACCAGTTCGAGCGATTTAATCGATGCGCCATCGATGATGAGATGGCGGCGCCGATCAAAGGGTTGCGGCGGAGAGAGATGGCCAAGGGCGGCGAGCTGCGTTTCCGTCAGATAGCTGATGATTAAACCCGCTGCACACAGGGCGGGGTCGGATTTGTTTTCATAACCAAAGGCGTTGAGCTGGGAGACACCATAGTGCTGGCGGAGAATTTCCTGAGCCCGATGCGGTTGCGCCTGCCACGCCGGGCGGATGGTGAGGGTAAACCGCCGGGATTCGGCCAATTGGGCGACCATGCCGGGGGGACGATGATCCGGTCCCTCGGCAGCGAGCAGTTCCCGGGGATTAATTCGCGACAGCTCACTCAGACAGACCGAAACAGTATCGACGAGTGTTAAAAATTTACCGGTGGACAGATCGCACCACGCCACAGCCGCCTGCGGTTCTTCGACATCCAGCAGCCCGTCATCGGTGGTCACCAGACCATCCGGGTCAGCGGATTTCGATGTCGGCAGCACCACGGCGGCGAGAAAATTTTCCTCGCCGGTGGGAAGTAGATTCTCCTCGGTGAGTGTGCCGGGGGTGATGAGGCGAGTCACGCGGCGTTCAATGAGTCCCTTGGCCTCCCTGGGGTCCTGCACCTGTTCGCACATCGCCACGCGATAGCCCGCCGCAATCATCCGCTGCAGGTAGCCGTCAACGGCATGGTGCGGAACGCCCGCCATCGGAACGGGGTTTTCCCCCTTGCTGCGACTGGTAAGGGCAATGCCGAGCACGCGTGAGACCGTTCTGGCGTCTTCATAGAAGGTTTCGTAAAAATCTCCCATTCGAAAGAAGAGAATGGCCTCGGGATACTGGGCTTTGTACATCTGATATTGGCGCATGGCGGGCGTCAGATCCGCGGCACTGATCGCGGCGATATCGGTTCGGGGTTCGGACGGGGTCTCAGGCATGGGGAGGATTATATCGCCGCCGGGTATAAAGCACCAAGGAGGGATGGAACGACGGCATGACGGGGCGTGGCCATTTTCGCGGGTGGCCTGATGCGGCCGCTGCGCCGGGGCGGTGGTAATGTCGGAAAGGTATCGGGGCGCAGGGGTTCGCAGAGGCTCCGGCACCTGGGCTGCTCGCGGTACTGAACCGTCTCCGCGTTTTCCGCGCCTCAGCGTGAGCTATTGAATCATGCCTGTGGCATGATGTAATCTGCTTTTTTGTCACGCTAAGAATGAAAGGCGCTAAGATTTTTGAATTAATCCCTTACACTCCTTGGTACTGTCTTGGCGTTCTTCGCGCCTTGGTGTGAGACAAGGGCCGGCTAATCACGACGGTAAGTATTTTTTCGCCGCAGGGGACGCTGGGGAACGCAGAGGTTGAGGTTACTGAGGCCGCGAGCTTGCGATGCCGCCCGATCCGGCTCCGCGATCCCTCGTTGATTCTTCATTAACTGCGACCATAACACGGCCTCAAAATGGAGCCACTATTGGAATCATAACGCGCCGGGGGCGATGCACAGTAGCTGCCGTCGGATTGCATCCATCCACAACATCTGGCAGTAGCCCAGACCAATCTCTTTCAAGGTGACTATCCGTATTACTCATACCACCCTGTAAAGCGGCGCCAGGGGCAGTGCACTATGACCAATCGGCTTCCCTCTCGCCCGCGTCCCGCTGCCAAGCCGCCGCCGAGGTCAGCGCTACCGCACTGCCCCAAGCCAGCGCTGCGCAAAATGCCGAGAACAGCGCGGCGAGCTTGCCGACATTGAATGAATCCTGCCTATGCCAAGTTTCCAGCAGCACGGCAGCCGAATAGACTACCATCGAGGCGGTGGCGAAGTTGGACGCCAGCCTGAGCCAGCGCGGAGAGTTCGATACGGCGCGGCTCCATCGCGGCGGCCTGCCTCTTTCGCTGCGGCCGAAACGCCTGAGCGCGGACGATTTAACGATGCCGGATGCGTACGTTCCCGCCGCCGCACAAATGAATGACCCGACATAATTGGTGTACGCGTAAATGGTGAAATACCGGCCGCCTATGCGCGCAAGGCCCGAGGCGAGCGCCGCGAAGAGCAAATATCCACACAAGCCGAGAACGACGGAAACCACCGCAGCGCCGCGCAGCACCTGCGCTTCGTATCCTACTCTGTCAGTTCGCATTCAACCTCCTATCGGCCTCGGGCATTCCCGTCCTCGCCTGCCGAACCGGCAACCGTCCGTCGCCCCGTGGGGTATGTTGCTCTCGCCAACGCAAGGCCAGTGCGGGCAGAAAGATTTCTCGCCTTGCCTTCCGCGGTTAATATTCCGGCGATCGCGACCACAACACGGCCTCAAAATGGAATATACGGACGAAGTCTAACGCGCAGGGATGGGGCGGTAAAGCCAAGCCCTCCGGTCGGCCAGGTCACCAGAATCGTCAGCCCCATCGACGAAAGCAGATAGGCAACCAGTTCCGTCGGCGCCGCTCCGTCACCGCATCCAGCGTCATCCCCTGATACAGGTTATTGACCAGCGGTTGCGTGCGGCAATGGTCGCGGGTTGCCGGTACGCGGTTTTCTGCATTGCGGCGGTGGACGCGGCTGTCCGTGCAAGTGCCGGTCTCGCCACCGCACCCTTCACCGGCGCATTCGGGCAACGGAATTTTATCTATCGCGACCATACCACGCTCTCAAAACGGAATTCTTGCTGAGATCATAACGCGCCGGGGCGATGCGCGGAAAGCCGCCGCCTGATTGCTTCCATCCACAGCACTCGAAAAATAGGCGGCCGCCCCCCGATACATCAGGTGCCGAAAAACAGCAACCACGCAAGGGTCGCCCAAGTGGCCATGAGAGCCCAAATCGCCCCGCGTGCTCGAATGTCGTCACGTAATCGAAAGCCGCACCGCTTCCACACGCCTTCCAAACGGAGCAGCCAGATCGGCGCGAAAATGGGTGCTGCCAATCCCGCCATGACGCATAAATCGCCAATAGCTGAGGGCGCCAGCCCCGCCGTTGCGAGGTTGCTGCCAGCTGCGGAGATGGGTAACCCGAGGACCGCTATCGCGAATACAATCCAGAGGCTTGCCTGCTCACCCGATGTAGTTACGGGTCCGCCCGTTATCTTTGCCCCGTGCCGACAGGCCAGCAGGCCTAATGCCGCTGCGCCTGCGCAGATCAAGGATGCCATGCCCGCCAGCAGAGGCCCATACCAATGCAGCCAGCTTGCGTGGGGCAGGATGCCAACCGCGAGCGCGGCCGATAGTGGCAAGAGGCTCAGAGGGGCACCCGCCGTTCCGATCGCGGCCACCCAGTTTAATAATTTCGTGCCGGGCCCCTTGGCCGAACGCCTCCAAAGCGCGGTGGTGCAGAGGAGCCCCACGGGGAGCCCCGCCACGGCCCACGTGAGTACCGCGGTGTACCACCAAGGCGCCGCCACCGTGGCCAGCGGCACGGAAATCTTAACCGCTGCCCACGCCGGGAGGCCCAAAAAACCCGTGGCTGCCAGCGACGCAAGAACGGTCGGCATCAGGCACGGCCCCAAGGGGGCCGACGTGTTGGCCCCCGCCCAAGTAGGATCATCGTGATCCATGCAGGCGTACCCTCCCAATATTAAACCAGTAACGGGGATTGTTGAACTCACCCGACCAGCCAGTCAGCCAACCCCGTTTCGAAACATTGGAGTCCCACGCCTCAACCGGACTTGGGACAAGCGGTCCCTTCTTAGCTGGCCAAGCCGAGTAGCAGGCGTATAGCCGCAGCGACGCTATGCCGAATTCCGTGTAGGTGCCCGGAAATACCTCGTGGCTGTTGGCGGACCCAGGGATCAGATTGCAGCGATCCGTAACATCGCCGTGCCCGATAAAGCCAAACTTGTAAACGTCCGGTGAGCCGAGCTCGCTTCGCAGAGCCGCCCCACCGGCCAGGCCGGGGACGCGCACGTCGAGGCCTTCGCCGCTCCATTCCACCCGCCAAGCAAGCGCAATGCCGACCAGCGTCGGGTAAAGTGTTGTCGCGGTCCTCAGGGTCACCTCCAGGTCGACATAAGCCGTATTTGGAATCGTGAATTTCTCGCCGCACTTCAACGGCGATGTGGCGGTTGCTGGGAGCCTAGACCCACCGACCGGCCTGAGCCACTTTTTATATTGGCTGGCGTCAAGGAGGATAAGGTTTCCGTGGTTGTCCTTGGTTGCGAGCAACGACGCGACCGTATCCCCCTTCTGGCCGGTAACCAAGGCGCTGGCCTTGCCGTCCCGCTTGATCGTCCATTTTGTCCCTTGCGCATCCACATTCGCCTCCGGCGAGGAATTGACGAACTGATACGTATTGGCCCCGTTGATAAATTGGGCCGGGTCCTGCTCCATCCATCGGCCGAGGCTCGGCGAATAATCGCGATTGCGTTCATCATACAGCCCCGTCACCGCATCCAGCGTCATGCCCTGATACAGATCAGGTTCCGCTGGCAATGTGCGGCGGCGGCGGACCGCCCCCGGGCCAAGCATTGATTTTTTATCGATGGCGACCATACGAGCCCCAACATTTCAATATCTATGGTGAACCATAACGCGGGGGGCAGGCGAAATCAAACGGTGGGTGGCGGTGGTGGTGGCATCATGGGCGTGTCGGAGGGGCCGGTGGAGTCAATCCAACGGCCCGCATTTAGGATGGTCGCATCAGATATATGGCGGCCTCTACGTGAGTGCTACAAAACACTTAAAGACCGGGAACCCAGTTTATGAAAACGCCAATTTCGGCAATTATTTTCAGCCACACTTGCAGTCGCCGGACGACCCCTTGTTCCATGGCATTTTTGCCAGAATCGCCCCCATGGCACAGGTGTCGGTGATACCCGAGAAGGTCAGGCCACAGCCAACTCCGAGCGGGATAATGAGGAACCATGGATTGACGAAAAGTCCCAACAGCGTTCCGAGAGCAGCCAGCGCCCCGGCGGTAATTCGCACCTGCCGGTCGAGGGCGATGACTTTTCGCTCACCGGCCTTGACCGGATAACCAGATTCCTGCCAGGCAAGTATTCCGCCGGAGACTGAGAGGGCTTTCTGGAAATCGGACTCCATCAGCTTTCGAACGGCCATTCCGGAACGATTACCCGAGCGGCAGATGATGTAGATGGGCTCGTCGGGATGCTTTTGATGTTCGGCAACGATTTCACGACTGAGCTGGTCAAGCGGAATACATTTGGAGCCGGGGATATGCTGCCCCTCAAATTCCGCGTGAGTGCGAACATCAATGAGAACCGCCCCACCTTGATTGATGTGCGCT
>JAJZNY010000142.1 GCA_021852245.1 Planctomycetota bacterium
AACCGCAGGCGTTTCAAACCGGACCACACCATCCGTATCATTACGGAACTTGAACCGATTGTTCGAGAAATCTTTCCCCCAATGGCCGAACTGAACATGGTCGGCTGAAGCGGCGTTCAGGTAAAGTGCCGCGAGATGCGGACTCGCCGGAGAGCTGGACATTGCCGGTTTCTATCCAACCTTTCTCGATCATTGGCGTACACAAGATATCATGGCTATGGTGGCGACGGTATTGTACCGGCTTGTTCTCTTGAAATTCCGCTGACGGCGGCAGAAAGGTGTGAAGTCAATATGAAATTTGTAGGTCATAAACGGACAGTGTGCAAGAGCGGGGTAACGGGTTTGATCAAGCGCTGTTTGGCCAAACTGATGATCGTCGGTGCGTGCGGCCTCATGGCTGGCTGTGTGCTCGCAAATGGGGCTTGCGCCGCGGCGGGCGTGAATGTCCTTACCAATCATAATGACAACTTCAACAACGGCGAGAATCTTCATGAATCGCTGCTCACACCGCAGAATGTTCGCGTCGGGCGGTTTGGCAAACTTTTTGTCACCCGGCTTGATGGTGTGGATTACGGAGAGCCGCTGTTTGTCTCGCATGTCGATATCACCGTCGGCCCGCACCAAGGGGTGCAGAACATCATCATGGTTGCCACATCGCGCGATACGGTATATGCCATCAATGCTGATACCGGCCGGGTATTGTGGAAGCGCAGCCTGCTGACCCGATTTGACAACGCATTGGACACGGTCAAAGCGAAGGAACACAACCCGAACCCAGCCGCCAAGAACGAACCGCTGGAGGACACCCCGGTCATTGATCCGGCGACCGATGCGCTTTACGTGGAATGTGAGGAGGCGGAAAAAGGGCCCGGAACGCACGGCCAACTGCACTGGATTCATCTGCTCAGTTCCCTGCGGTTAAGCAATGGGAAACCGTACGCCCATACCATAAAGATTTCTGAAAGTGGGCCGCGCGGTCAGTACATCAGCGGGCCGACCGTCCGACGGGCCGATGGAAAACTGGATCGCTTTTACGGTTTCGATATCACCTTTCGGTACCTTGCCATCGATCCAGTAAATCATGTGCTGTATATGGCCTGTGCGGATCCGGGCGACATCGGGCCGTACAACGGATGGATTCTGGGATATGGCACGGTAAAAACTGTGCAGGGGCGACTGCCGGTCAAGGCGGTCTGGAGTTCAACTCCGAGCGGCTGGGCCGCTGGAATCTGGGGCGGACCGATTGCCATTGATCGCAAGGGAAATCTGTTTGTGGAAACGGGGAACGGCACATTTGAAACTCATCTTGTTCCGGCACCCTACCGTGGGCGCCTGCGGGTTGATTCGCCGAACCTGCGAATTCCGGCGCTGGGCGATTTCGGCGATGCCGCCCTGAAGCTTATTCCCGATTCCGACACGCATCAGCACCGCGACAACCCGAACGGTTTCGGTCTGCATGTAGCGGATTATTTCGTGCCGCGGGATGAAAATTTTCTGTTGCAGCATGATCTTGATCTCGGCTCGTCAAGCCCCGTGCTGCTGCCGGCGTCTGTCGGCGATGCCCGCCATCGACATCTGCTGGTGATCAACGATAAACAAGGAATTATTTATCTGTTGGATCGGGATGATATGGGAGGATATCACGGAGGCATGAAAGGGGAGGGGCATTCGGGTTTTGACGCTGTGGTGCAGAGATTGGCGCATGCGACGGGGCCCGGGTTCAGCACCGGCGCATTTTTTGCCGGGGCGCATCGCCACGGCGGCTGGATTTATTACGCCGAAGTGAATGACTACGCCAAGGCCTTTTTTATCTCCCATGCCCACATCCAGCCGAAGCCGCAGTCCGAAACCCGGGCGAAATATGGGTATCCCGGGTCGACGCCCGAGATTTCCGCCGACGGTTCGCATCACGGCATCATCTGGATGATGAACCGGAACGGCAATCGGCTTATGGCGTATCGGGCGGATGATCTCCATCGGGTATTATTTGACAGTAACAACGGCAGGGGCCGCAGCGGCTTGAGCAACAAGCTCGTGGGCCGCGAAATTGATATGAATTCCACACCGACGGTCGTCGACGGACGGGTGTATGTCAGCACGACGGACGCACTGAACTGTTACGGCCTGCTGCACCGATGATCGGGGCGGTCAGGTTCCGCCGGCCGGGGTGATCTTCCAGACTCGCCAGTCGCCCGGCACGATGCGTAATGGCGCCCGGAGATTTGCGCCCATCTGCGAGGCGTCGATCCGGTGACCGGTGCGTGCATTGATTATTTCATATCGTCCATGTGCGATTCCCATCGCGGCAAGGTGGATGGTGATCGTCCCGTGCCAGGGGTGAGATCGCCACCAGGGGGCGAGGGACAGCCATATGGTGTGGTGACGGTCGTTTACCGTGGGGACGGCTTCAAGTCCGCTGTAGGCAGGCGTAAGGCTCACAAATGGGTGCAGATACCGAAGCAACTCCGCGGGATTCCGCAGAAGATGTCCTCCATGCTCCTGATAAGCCTCAAGCATGCGGCTGTGGCGGGCATCCATCGGGTAGACGGCTTTGAAATGATTCAGATGAACGACTCCGGCGTGAATTTCCCGGTCGGTTACGACCGTAAAGGCGATGTGCCATTTTCTCCAGATAGCTGCGACCCGATTGGCAAGCCCCTGCAAGATTGCCGGATGCCGAAAGACCGGATGATAGGAAATGTACACCGCGACCGGTTGTGCGGGATAGTGGCCGCGCATCGCGGTAAGCAGCGGCAGTGCGCGAACATAGGGCGGGAAGCCGATGTCAAATTCCCGGCCTCCGTGGTAGAGGAAAAAATCCATTCCGGCGGCTTGCCTGCCTTCAAAACCGTAATGTCCGAGAAACTGGGCGATTTCCGCTTTCAACCCGGGATGAGGGGTCCATTCCTCAAAGAGGGGCACATGATACGCCCGCGCCAGACTCGTAAAGAGCAGCATGAGGCCGGTACGATCGGCGCAATCTTCGCATACCGTGACATGATATCGGCGGGCCAACTGAAAAAACGTATCCGGAATATTAAATGCGACGCCGGCACCGGAATATCCACCACCCCAGTAATAATAGAGCGGGGCGCCGGTGAGCCGACGCACCATGGCCGTCACCTTGCCGTAAGTCTCTTTTACGCTCCAATTGCGGAAGTGCTGATAAAGCGGAAACAGCGGCTGGCCGGGGGGCTGGGCCGGAACATCATGAAATCTTGCAAAGTGGGAGTCGAACTGCTGATTGATGGTGGCGGGCGTTTTGTAACGCATCCTCAGCCAATGATGAAACTCCCGCACGTCGGCACCTGCGTAGCCGTTGACTTCATCGGGCCCCGGCGGCGGCCCCCACATGTAATCCAGCCAGCCGAAATCGAGAAATGCTCCACCGAATCCGGGATTGCGGCGCAGATGCAGAATCGTTTTGCAAACAAATTGAAAGTAGGCGCGGCGGTAGGGGTGGCTCCACCATACCGGCACACGCGAAGGAGAACCGGATGAGCCGACGTCGTAGTGATGAATCCACGGCGGCGGATTGCCCTGCCAGACGCTGTACCAAAAGATCGGAATCACCTTGACATCCGCCCGGGCGGCATTTCTGAGCGTGCGGTCCAATGTTTGAAACTGAAATCGGCCCGGTTGCGGCTCGATCATCCCCCATTTGAGATTGATTTCTGCCCTCGTAATTCCATTCGCTTTCAGATGGGCAAACGTTTTATATGACCAAACACTTGCGCGCTGATTTGCAGTCCAGACTACGGTCACGGTGACCGCTTTCGGACGCAGCTTGAAAAGCTGGCTGTGGCGCGAGAGACGAAAATAAAGATAGTCCACGCCAGGATGCGTGAGCAGTTCGCCAGGGGCACCGTTGATGACGGCAAGGCGGTACTGACTGTCGATGGTATGGCCACCGGCCGCGACCTGGCGGAGGCCGTCGCCGGAAAGCACCTGCGCCGACTTGCGTCCGCGTTTGCCGAGCGAAATCTGTGCCGATAGGCCCGCGTCTGCCTTTCCACCGCCGGGAATTGGATATGCCGTCACCGTAACCTTTCGGACGGCGATGCCGCCCGGTGCGACAAGTCGAAAATCGGCACCCGCATTTTCCCGCCCGGTCAATAGGATGGGGGAAAGCTGAAAAATGCCGGTCTGCCACTGATCTCGCTTGGCCGAGGTGTAAAAGACAGTAGCACTGCTCGTATACGCATTTGAACCGGAGATGTATTGCACGGCGATGCCGGGGCTCGGCGACGGGGTGTAATTAAGCTGGACGGCGAAGAGGGGCTTCTGGGGAATGGCCATCATCGGGGGCTGGATCGGCTGGGCGAATCCAACGAGCATATGGATTGTCAGAAGTGCGAAAATACCCATCAAAGTGGCACACACGCCGCGGCGGATTGGGATCCCCGGCGTGCGAACCATTATTTCAATTTGTTTCATCCGCATGGGCGTCATCCTCGGCCGACGATATATATTCGATATTCACCAGCTTGGCATTAAATTTTTCCTGAAGTAATTTTACGGCTGGATGGGCGCTGACTTCCTCCCGCAATTCCGGACTGATCCGCAGCGCAGGCGCTCCATCCGCGGCTGCCGCACCGCCGGCGCCTTTCGGCCGCGTTTCGACCACCGCATGCGATTCAAATTCAACGCGGACAGGCCTGCCGACGGTGATCTCCACGGCCTTTTCGATTTTTGGACGGGCATGCTGTCCCTGAACAAAGCTTTCCACTTTTTTATTAATCTGCAGGGTAACAGCGCTGGAATCCTCATTCCACTGCCAGCCCAGCAGGCCGCCGACAATAACTTCCGCCGATGAACCACCGGATTCCCGCAGCACGTCAATGAATCGGGCCATTTCATCGCTCTCGGACGCTGGTTGCTGTTTCGAAGCGGTTGTTGTTGCAGCCGGTGTCGGGATATCGGTGGTGGCCGTGGAAGCGGACGTTGCCAGTGGTGCCGCCGGCGGGGTTGCTGCGGCTCGTGCAGCCACCGGCTCGGCATCGCCGGCGATCGGCTTGGCAGCAATCGCGGTGGCCGACGCAGCCTGCGACGATGGGGCTGGCCTTGCCACAGAGGCGGCAGCGGGCGCAGAAATGGGATTAAATTTCGGATGGGTAACGGCTTTACCGGGGAAAGAACCGGGCGTTATGTCATTTTTTTTTTCGACGCTCACGCCAGCGCCTTCACCGGCGGGCAACTCCTTGAGCCACTGGCGGATGGGCGCAAATTCGGGTGTCATCGCAAATCGTACCACCAGCGCATCGAGCATCGGACGGGGCATGGTGGAATTGCGCAGTTGGCGTGCGGTGTGGTCGCAGATCGCGATATGATGGGCGGCTAATTGCGGCGGGAGCTGAGGTACGAGCGTTGCAAGCTGCCGACGGGATTCGGCCGTTACATCCACAAGTTGCGTATCGGTTCCGCATATGCCCATTACCATCAGATGCCGGAAAATGCCGGTCAGTTCATTGACCATATATTCAGGCGACATGCCGGAGGCGAGAAGCGCATCACATTGCGCCAGCGCTGATGCCGCATCGCCGCTGAGCATGGATTGAACCCAGTTGCACATGTCCGCCAGAGGTGGGGCGCCGATGAGTTCGTTGAGCAGCGATTCGGTGATCTCGCCGGCGCCGAGCGAAAGAACCCGGTCCAATAGTGAAAGCGCATCACGCATCGACCCGGCGGCGAGAACGGCAATCCGATGCAGAGCGGCATCCTGTGCGGAGGCCTTTTCATCGCGGCATATGGCGGCCAGATGCGCTGCGATCACATCCGTGGGTATGTTCTTGAAATCATATCGCT
>JAJZNY010000307.1 GCA_021852245.1 Planctomycetota bacterium
CTTTCCAGTGTGAGCCAAAACTGGAATTGGTAGCAGCCCGGAAAACGGCCTGGCCCGTCGGAAGCGTGTAAGTGAGTTGGTCGTAGCGTTTTTCGCCGGAATAGCCGTAGTCGGGCATTAAAAATTGTACCTGTGGCATGGCGGCGCCAACCTCCGCAATCACCCGTCGTTCCTGAGCCTGACCGCGGGCGGAACCGAGAAAAAGGCGCAGCGTCGACATGTCCATTCGTCGCATGTATCGATAGGTCCAGCGATAGATGCGTTTGAACGCGGCCCTGCGATTAACGAGGCGACGGGCCCAGACCGGCGGATAGAAATACCCGACACCGGAAACATCGCATAAGAATTCATCCTGCGGTTTGGCATGCTGAAAGTACCAGCGGGCGAGAGTAGGAGCAACATCAATCATCGTGGGGCCCATGCCCCAGCCGACCGCAAATTTTCCATGGTAGCGGCTCTGAAACCAGCGCCGGAAATAGGTCTGCCAGGTGCAGAGATTGTCGCCATCAGAGATGGTTAGCGCTATGTATATCTTGTGGGGATTAAAGTGCGGGGCGGGGAGAAACTTCTGCCGCAGTTGTGACAGAGGTACTCCGCTGAAGACGGAAAAATTACGGACATAATCGCTGACAACCGTGATCTTGCCATATTTCGATGCCAGCGCCACACCCGGGCCTTCACCCAGTCCGCTGCCGGGGCCGCACCACCAGAAGCCGCGAACCACCGCCCCAAATGGTGTCTCGGCGAGCAATTTCTCAATCTGGCGCTTCTCGGCATACATATCGGCGCCAGGCTCCTGCTGCGCAGCTTTTCCCGTTACCCAGAAGATGGGTCCCTTGGCGGCGATAAGCTGATCAACCCCGCCACGGCCGAGAATCTTCGGGTCCAGGCAGCACATCAGATATGGATTCATGTGTGGCAGCAATTGGATACGCAGGTAACGCAGGGCGGCGGCGTCATCGGCAAATTTCCCCCGCAGATCAACCTTGATCGGAAGATGCAGCGCCCGCGCCAGTCGGGGCGTTGCGACCACCAGATGATCGATAGCACCGATATCACAGGCGATGTCCGGTGAATCAAAAATCGCCGGATCGGGCACCACCGCTCCGCATATCGAATGGCGGAAGATGTGCACCAGCGAAAGGGGATTTTTGATCACTCGCCAACCGCTAATGGAATGCTGCTGTTTCAATTGGCGAAGCCAAAACCAGTCGCTGCGATTCCAGATCAGATAAATGCGGGGTCGAGTGCAATTAACCAATCCCTCCAATGTGACCAGCAGTCGTTGGACGTGGGGCGGCTCCCGACTGATGTCGGCAACCAGCAGGGTCTTTGCCGGTTCCGGCATTTTCGGTTGCACCGTTGGATAAGACCGCGTGATGCCGGGCAGCGTGACGCAGTGTTTTCGGGCTTTTCCGGCATAGGGGATGTGTCCGGCAACGTTTCGCGGGCGGCTGCCGCCCGGGGCAATGGCTTCGGCGGCGCGGCGCGTCACGGTTCCGCCCCCCTGGGAACATGCGGCGATGCAGACACAGGCAACGAGAAGACTCACTCGCATGAACCGGTTTAAGACGGGACTTCGCCGGCCTGCATTACAGCATCGCATGCGTAAGTTCTTGAAAAATATAATAATCACTCATGACGAAGCTCCGGAGAGCACAGCCAACCGGAGGAGTTCGGTGCTCGATTTTACATCCAATTTATCCTTGATATGTTCGCGGTGTGCTTCAACGGTTTTGCTGCTCAGATGAAGCATCCGGGCAATCTGTTTGACCGTCCGACCCTGGCCGAGCAATTCAAAAATCTCCAGTTCGCGGTCGGTCAGCCGATCAAATGCGAGTCGGCCGCCCGTCTTCGGGCTGCCTGCCAGGTGGGAGAGCAGTCGCGAACTCATGGCCTGCGAGACGTATACCTTGCCGAGCGAAATATCTGAGATGGCTCGGACGATCTCATCCGCCGCCTGCGTTTTCATCACATACCCGCGGGCGCCGGCGCGGATACACCGCTCGGCATATATCTGTTCATCGTGCATGGATAGTACCAATACTGCGGTACGGGCTTTCCATGCCTTGAGGTCTTTGATCACTTCCAAGCCGGGTCGATCGCCCAGCGATAAATCCAGAATGAGAATATCGGGAGAAAGTTTCTCAACCAGTTCGAGCGCCTCCCGGCCCGTTCCCGCCTGGCCGATCATACGCCCCGAATTCGACGCCCGAATAATGGCCACAAGCCCCTCACGTGAAACCGGGTGATCATCGGCAATCACGATGGTAGGAGTGAGCGGCGAAGTTTTGGAAACCACGGTGTTGTTCATCTGATCGATTCTCCGAATTCTCCTGTGATGATGCCGCAATCCACATGGCAAACGATCCGTGTTCCCTGCTCCGGTTTGGAGTTTACCACGAGTTGTCCACCCATGAGCCTCGCCCGGTAATCCATGATATGCAGACCCAGCCCGCGCTGTCCCGATCGGGTAAAGCCCCGCCCGTCATCTTCAATAACCAGTCGAACCGATCGGCCGCTGGTTGTTGAATCAATGGAGATGCGTCGAGCCTCGCTGTGGCGTAATGCGTTGGACGTTGCCTCCTGGGCAATGCGAAAAAGGTTGTTGGCATGGATAAGCCGGGCCTCGGGCGGCAGATGGTCGGCGTGGACTTCCAGATGTTGGGTGCCCGCGGCGCTGAGCTGGGCACGCAGCGATTCTATGGCCGAAACATAATCGGAAACCTGTTCCAATGGCTGGAGTCCGCGTGAAAGCTTGCGTACCTGCCGGCCCGCCTCACCGATAATGCCCACGAGATGGTTAAGCTCATCGCGCATATCTGGATTCCGCCCGCCACATCGGGTCTCCAGAGCCTTGGCGAGCAGAGCAGCGCCGGTAAGCACCTGCCCAAGCCCGTCATGAAGATCGTGGCCGAGTCGTTGCTGTACCCGCTCCGAAACCAGCAGCACCTGCGATTCCGTCCGCTTCCGATCCGTAATATCACGCACGATCCCGGTGAACTTCCTGCTGCCGTTGCCGCGCTGCTCGCCGACCGACAGGAACATGGGAAATGTGCTTCCATTCTTGCGTCGACCGACGACCTCGCGCCCGATACCAATAATGCGTTTCTCGCCCGTCTCAAGGTAGCGATTGACGTAATGGGCGTGTTCACTCTTGAAAGGTTCGGGCATCAGCATGGAAACTGGCTTTCCCAGAACCGCCGCCGCCCGGTACCCGAAAAGTTTTTCCGCCGCAGGATTGAAGGTTTCAATCAAACCCCGTTCGTTGATGGTGATGATGCCGTCAACGGCGGTTTCAACAATCGCCTGCAACTGCGTTTTTGATTCATCGTGAGGATTGATGATCTCATCCATCCGCGAAGGTGGGATGCTTACCAGCAGCCCTGGTGCGGTCTTCGACGGTTGTTGAGCCAGCCAGAGCGCCTGAAAATCATGTCTTCGATATTTCCACGTTGCGTGCCATTGCAGAGACGGTTTCGATCCCGGACTTGACGTCATTCTGCAAAGTTGGTGAAGCAGTTGCGCCAAAGTGGTCGTTTGGGCTCTGCCGCCCGGCCCCCGGGATCGGATTCGGGTTTTGGGAGTGGGCTTCGCGGTCGTAGAACTGTTCAGTTTTATCTTGGTTTTTCGGGCGATGAGTGTCTGCATACGGCCGGCTGCATGTAGAATTTTCCCATCGTGGGAAAAGCTTACCCAATCAAGTCCGCTATCGCCGGGATCAATGGGATGAATCTGGGTCATGAACCGGCCTCGTTGATGATATCAGCGCGTGCGAATATCAATTTCATGGCCGACCTCCGCTGAACGATAAATGCCGTCGATCATCTCCTGTATCGCGAGCCCGGCTTCGGCGGGGGCGTCGAGAGGAGTGTCCTCAAGCACGGAAGTAACAAAGCTTTCCAGTTTGGCTTTGAAAAGGCCGTCAAAATCCATCGGTGGAAGATAGGCGGGCGTCATATTCACCATCGTCCCGACATGGTTGGTGAATATCTGCGGCGGGTCCCAGTTGGCTCCGCCCTGCGTGCCGCTGATCTGAAAATTCCACTGGTCCTTTTCAATATGGGCAATGAACGACGCCTCAATTTGCAGAAGGGCGCCATTTTCAAATCGAATCTGTCCGACGGCCATATCTTCGATGTCGTATTGCTGCCAGTCCCAGTCGGGCCACATGCAGGGGACATGATTCGGGCGATTCCCTTCAAACGTCCAGATGTTTCCCGAGGCGCTGACCGGACGAGGCGAGCCCATGACATAATGGGCCATTTCAAGCACGTGCACGCCGATATCGATGAGCGGCCCGCCCCCTTGGAGTTTTTTCTGGGCAAATACCCCCCAGTTGGGCACACCACGGCGCCTGAGTGCCTGACACTTCACGTGCATGATCGCGCCGAACTGCCCGCTATCTGCCGCCCGCTTGAGCATCTGGGTCGCGGGATGAAACCGATATTGAAAACCAACTGCGAGCTTGCGTTTTGCGTTTCGCGCCGCGTGAATCATTTCCACGCATTCTTTGGGAGTCAGCGCCATCGGTTTTTCGGTTAATACATGAGCACCTGCCTGCAGGGCCGCGATCGAAATAGGGGCGTGGTGAAGATTGGGCGTGCACACGCATACCGCGTCGATTGAAACATTCGCCAGCATATCGCGATAATCGGCGAAGACCTCGGGAATCTGATGCCGCTTCTGAAAGGCCGCCAATACATCCGGCAGGGTATCCACGGCAGCAACGACCTCGACGCGGTCCAATTTACTCACGGCCCGCATGTAATGTTCACTGATGCCGCCGCAACCAATCATGGCGAGGCGCAGTTTTTTGGCCGCCTTTTCCCCGCTGGATGGATCTTGCTGAATCGACGGTTTGGCAATACTCATAGAAGCCCTTCTCCGGCAGGATGCCCGCCGCAACCTAAAAAACCTTCTTCCCCTGCCCGCACTGAAGCCTTACCCGGCGTTGAATCGGCCGTCGCCTCCGGCATGAATCTGCTCAGTGCGAGCGATGCACCTGTGCATAAAATGCAGTATTAAACACACTGCGATGCAAACGGTTGGCGCCAGGCATCAGATAGCCGATCTGCACGACGCGCCGCTGAAACGCCCGCGCCGCCCGGCTTGCCCGATGCTTGAACCCCCGAACGCTTACTACGGCATCGTACGGGCTCTGCGCCCGCTCAATGGTAACACTTACACCATGGGCCGCAATAAATCGCGCCGCACTCCGGGCATATTGCGGCAGAGTGGTGACGATAACCAGATAGTAATACCCGTTGCGGCGATTCACCTGGGACGATGGATAAACACGCGCCTGATGAGCCTGTGGCGCCGGCGCTTTGGCAACCTGTCGCGATGCGGGGATCGGCATTGAAGCGGAATTGGCGTTTTCGGAATTGTCCGGCACCAGCCGGGGGGTGACCCCACCGGGCATAACGATGGTTGCCGGAGGAGCGGTTCGCTTCCTCTTGCCCGAATGATCAAAAATAACCAGCATGATCATGACCATTACCAGAATCGCCGCCGCCACCAGTATTAAGGGGCGGTAGCGGAGGAACAACTCCTGCGCTCTGGGGATCATCATCCCGCCAGAGCGGGTATCACGCTGCGAGGCGGCCGAGCCGAGAGAATTCGGGTCGGGTGGTGGTGCTGAGGGGGCTGCCGACGCATCTGCGGATTTATCGTCGGCTGTTGCTTTACCCTGCACGGGATTGTTACGCCCGGACCACCAAGAGGGAATCTTCAGCGGCGTCCCGGGCTTACGGGTTACCTTCAAGGTGGACTT
>JAJZNY010000130.1 GCA_021852245.1 Planctomycetota bacterium
AAGTCCACCTTGAAGGTAACCCGTAAGCCCGGGACGCCGCTGAAGATTCCCTCTTGGTGGTCCGGGCGTAACAATCCCGTGCAGGGTAAAGCAACAGCCGACGATAAATCCGCAGATGCGTCGGCAGGCCCCTCAGCACCACCACCCGACCCGAATTCTCTCGGCTCGGCCGCATCGCAGCGTGATATCGGCTCCGGCGGGATGATGCCCAGAGCGCAGGAGTTGTTCCTCCGCTACCGCCCATTAATACTGGTGGCGGCGGCGATTCTGGTCATGATCATGATCATGCTGGTTATTTTTCATCATTCAGGCAAAGGGAAGCGGACCGCGCCACCGGCTACCGTCATTATGCCCGGCGGGGTCACCCCCCGGCTGGTGCCGGACAATTCCGAAAACGCCAATTCCGCTTCAACGCCGATCCCCGCATCGCGACAGGCTGCCAAAGCGCCGGCGCCACAGGCTCATCAGGCTCGCGTTTATCCATCGTCCCAAGTCAATCGCCGTAACGGGTATTACTATCTGGTTATCGTCACCACACTTCCGCAGTATGCCCGGAGTGCGGCGCGATTTATTGCGGCCCATGGCGTAAGTGTTACCATTGAGCCGGCGCAGAGCCCGTACGATGCCGTGGTAAGCGTGCGGGGGTTCAAGCATCGGGCAAGCCGGGCGGCGCGGGCGTTTCAGCGGCGCGTTGTGCAGATCGGCTATCTGATGCCTGGCGCGAACCGATTGCATCGCAGTGTGTTTAATACTGCATTTTATGCACAGGTGCATCGATCAAATTGACGCGGCTCCGTGTCCGACGCGTCGGCAGGTAGAAGGCTGAGTGATCGGCGCGCAACACGGAACGAAAGAATCTTTGAGATTATGGCGGTTATTCTGCCGGAGAAGGGCTTCTATGAGTATTGCCAAACCATCCATTCAGCGAGATCCATCCCGCGGGGAAAAGGCGGCCAAAAAACTGCGCCTCGCCATGATTGGTTGCGGCGGCATCAGTGAACATTACATGCGGGCCGTGAGTAAATTGGACCGCGTCGAGGTCGTTGCCGCTGTGGATACCCTGCCGGATATATTGGCGGCCTTTCAGAAGCGGCACCAGATTCCCGAGGTCTTCGCCGATTATCGCGATCTGCTGGCGAACGTTTCAATCGACGCGGTGTGCGTGTGCACGCCCAATCTTCATCACGCCCCCATTTCCATTGCTGCGCTGGAGGCCGGCGCTCATGTATTAACCGAAAAACCGATGGCGCTGACTCCCAAAGAATGCGTTGAAATGATTCACGCGGCGCAAAACGCGAAACGCAAGCTCGCAGTCGGTTTTCAATATCGGTTTCATCCCGCGACCCAGATGCTCAAGCGGGCCGCAGATAGCGGGCAGTTCGGCCCCATTATGCACGTCAAGTGTCAGGCACTCAGGCGTCGTGGTGTGCCCAACTGGGGGGTATTTGCCCAGAAAAAACTCCAAGGGGGTGGGCCGCTCATCGATATCGGCGTGCACGTGCTTGAAATGGCCCATTATGTCATGGGTTCACCCCGTCCGGTCAGCGCCTCGGGAAACATCTGGACGTTTGACGGGAATCGCCCGAATCATGTCCCCTGCATGTGGCCCGACTGGGACTGGCGGCAATACGACATCGAAGATATGGCCGTCGGACAGATTCGATTTGAAAACGGCGCCATTCTGCAGATTGAGGCATCTTTCATTGCCCATATTGAAAAGGACCAGTGGAATTTTCAGATCAGCGGCACGCAGGGCGGAGCCAACTGGGACCCGCCGCAAATATTCACCAACCATGTCGGGACGATGGTGAATATGACGCCCGCCTATCTTCCACCGATGGATTTCGACGGCCTCTTCAAAGCCAAACTGGAAAGTTTTGTTACTTCCGTGCTTGACGACACCCCGCTCGATGCCCCCGCCGAAGCGGGTCTCGCGATACAGGAGATGATCGACGGCATCTATCGTTCAGCGGAGGTTGGCCATGAAATTGATATTCGCACACGCTGATACCATCAACAGGACAGGTTAATGACCCAGACTCATCCCATTAATCCCGGCGATGGCGGACTTGATTGGGTAAGCTTTTACCACGATGGGAAAATTCTACATGCAGCCGGTCTCATGCAGACACTCATCGCCCGAAAAACCAAGATAAAATTGACCAGGCCTGCGACCGCGCAGCCCACCCCCAAACCCCGAACCCGATCCCGGACACAAAACGATACGCCCCAGGCGACGACACTCTCGCAACTGATCCGCCGGCTTTGCAGGATACCTTCAGACTCGGGCACCAAGCCGTCCATGCAATGGCACGCAATGTGGAGATATCGAAGACAGGATTTTCAGGCACTCTGGCTGGCTCAACAACCGTCCAAGACCGCACCGGGGCTGCTGGTAAGCATCCCGCCTGCGCGGATGGATGAGATCATCAATCCTCACAATGAATCAAAAACGCAGTTGCAGGCGATTGTCGAAACCGCCGTTGACGGCATCATCACCATCAACGAACGAGGTTTGATTGAAACCTTCAATCCTGCGGCGGAAAAACTATTCGGGTACCGGGCGGCGGCGGTTCTGGGTAAGCCAGTTTCCATGCTCATGCCCGAACCATTCCAGAGTGAACACGCCCATTACGTCAATCGCTACCTTGAGACGGGCGAGAAACGCATTATTGGTATCGGGCGCGAGGTCGTCGGTCGACGCAGAAATGGGAGCACATTTCCCATGTTTCTTTCGGTCGGCGAGCAGCGCGGCAACGGCAGCAGGAAGTTCACCGGGATCGTGCGTGATATTACGGATCGGAAGCGGACGGAATCGCAGGTACTGCTGGTTTCGGAGCGGGTGCAGCAGCGACTTGGACATGATCTTCATGACGGGCTTGGTCAGGTGCTTACCGGCGCTGCTCTGCTCGCCAAAGCTCTGGAGACCCGATGTGGCGGGCGGAATCCGGATATGCGCGATGAGCTTAACCATCTCGTGGGCATTATCGGTGAGGCGGGCCGGCAGGTGCGCAAGCTTTCACGCGGGCTCCAACCGCTGGAGCAGGTTTCCGATTACATTTCGGCCATAGAATCGCTCCGCGCCCAGCTCAGCGCGGCGGGCACCCAACACCTGGAAGTTCACGCCGACCATCTGCCGCCTGAAGCCCGGCTTATCCACGCCAACAACCTTTTTCGCATTGCCCAGGAGGCGACATCCAACGCCTTACGCCACAGTGAGGCTCGACGCATCACCATCCATTCAACAACCAGCGGCCGATCGGTTCGACTGGTCATCGAAGACGACGGGAGGGGCTTTACCCGATCGGGACAGCGCGGGCTGGGCCTGCATATCATGGATTACCGCGCGAGGCTCATGGGCGGGCAACTTACTGTCCATTCACAAGCGGGACAGGGAACTCGAGTCGTATGTCACGTGGATTGCGGTATCATCACAGGAGAATTTGGAGAATCCAAAACATGAATAAGACCGGCGCGTCCATATCCGGTGTGCTCACCCCCACCATCGTCATTGCGGATGATCATCCGGTTTCGCGCGAGGGGCTTGTCGCTATTATCAGTGCGTCGAATGCGGGTCGTATGATCGGCCAGGCGGGGACGGGCCGGGAGGCGCTCGAACTGGT
Source organism: Planctomycetota bacterium (assembly GCA_021852245.1). Next base: position 3,624 of record JAJZNY010000130.1, read on the forward strand.
TGAGAAACTCTCCCCCGATATTCTCATTCTGGATTTATCGCTGGGCGATCGACCCGGCTTGGAAGTGATCAAAGACCTCAAGGCATGGAAAGCCCGTACCGCAGTATTGGTACTATCCATGCACGATGAACAGATATATGCCGAGCGGTGTATCCGCGCTGGCGCCCGCGGGTATGTGATGAAAACGCAGGCGGCCGAGGAAATTGTCCGCGCGATCTCGGATATTTCGCTCGGCAAGGTATACGTCTCGCAAGCCATGAGTTCGCGACTGCTCTCCCACCTTGCAGGCAGCCCGAAGACGGGCGGCCGACTCGCATTTGATCGGCTGACTGACCGCGAATTGGAGATTTTTGAATTGCTCGGTCAGGGGCGGACAGTCAAACAGATTGCCCGGATGCTTCATCTGAGCAGTAAAACCGTTGAAGCACACCGCGAACATATCAAGGATAAATTGGATGTAAAATCAAGCACCGAGCTCCTCCGGTTGGCCGTGCTCTCCGGTGCGTCGTCATGAGTGATTATTATATTTTTCAAGAGCTTACGCATGCATTGCTGTAATGCAGGCCGGCGCAGCGCCGCCCTAAACCGGTTCACGCGAGTGAGTCTTCTCGTTGTCTGTGTTTGCATCGCCGCATGTTCCCAGGGCGGCGGAACCGTGACGTGCCGTGCCGCCGAAGCCGTTGCCCCGGGCGGCAGCCGCCCGCGAAACGTTGCCGGACACATCCCCTATGCCGGAAAAGCCCGAAAACACTACGTCACGCTGCCTGACATCACGCGGTCTTATCCAACGGTGCAACCGAAAATGCCGGAACCAGCCAAGATACTACTGGTTGCCGACATCAGTCGGGAGCCGCCCCACGTCCAACGACTGCTGGTCACATTGGAGGGATTGGTTAATTGCACTCGACCCCGCATTTATCTGATCTGGAATCGCAGCGACTGGTTTTGGCTTCGCCAATTGAAACAGCAGCATTCCATCAACGGTTGGCGAGTGATCAAAAATCCTCTTTCGCTGGTGCACATCTTCCGCCATTCGATCCGTGGAGCGGTGGTTCCCGATCCGGCGATCTTTGATTCACCGGACATCGCCTGCGATATCGGTGCGATCGATCGCCTGGTGGTTGCAACACCCCGACTGGCCCGGGAATTGCATCTGCCTGTCAAGGTCGATCTGCGCGGTAAATTTACCGATGACGCTGCCGCCCTGCGTTATCTGCGTATTAAATTGCTGCCGCACATGAATCCATATCTGATGTGCTGCCTGGACCCGAAGATTCTCGGCCGTGGCGGGGTTGATCAACTGATTGCTGCCAAGGGGCCCATATTCTGGGTAACGGGACGCGCGGCACAGCAGGAACCGGGTGCCGACATGTACGCCGAGAAGCGACAGATTGAAAAATTGCTCGCAGAGTCGCCATTTGGAGCGGTGGTTCGCGGCTTCTGGTGGTGCGGCCCCGGCAGCGGACTGGGCGAGGGCCCGGGCGTGGCGCTGGCATCGAAATATGGGAAGATCACCGTTGTCAGCGATTATGTCCGCAATTTTTCCGTCTTCAGCGGAGTACCTCTGTCACACCTGCGGCAGAAGTTTCTCCCCGCCCCTCGTTTTAATCCCCACAAGATATACATAGCGCTAACCATCTCTGATGGCGACAATCTCTGCACGTGGCAGAGCTATTTCAGACACTGGTTTCAGAGCCCCTACCACGGAAAATTTGCGGTCGGCTGGGGCATGGGCCCCACGATTATTGATGTTGCTCCCACTCTCGCCCGATGGTACTTTCAGCATGCCAAACCGCATGACGAATTTTTATGCGATGTATCCGGGATCGGCTATTTCTATCCGCCTGTCTGGGCCCGTCGCCTCGTTAATCGCAGGGCCGCGTTCAAACGCATCTATCGCTGGACCTATCGATACATGCGACGAATGGACATGCCGACGCTTCGCCTTTTTCTCGGTTCCGCCCGCGGTCAGGCTCAGGAACGACGGGTGATTGCGGAGGTTGGCGCCGCCATGCCACAGGTGCAATTTTTAATGCCCGACTACGGCTATTCCGGCGAAAAACGCTACGACCAACTCACTTACACGCTTCCGACGGGCCAGGCCGTTTTCCGGGCTGCTACCAATTCCAGTTTTGGCTCACACTGGAAAG
>JAJZNY010000446.1 GCA_021852245.1 Planctomycetota bacterium
ATCTTAAGTCCGCCATGCGGACTCAGAGCTTTCTCCGCAGGCAGTACAACATCCTGATCGCCCGGCAGTGAAATATCTTTCAGATTTTCCCGCATGGTCTTGCCCGTTACGGTCAGGCAATCGCCGTGCAGCAGGCCGTTGTCAAGAAGAACTTTAAGTATCACGGGTATGCCGCCGACTCGATATACATCCAGCGCCACATAGCGGCCACCGGGTTTAAGGTCCGCGATCGTCGGTGTCCGCCGGCTGATGCACTCGATGTCATCCAGTGTTAATTTAATGCCTGCTTCATGGGCGATGGCGGGAAGATGCAGGGCAATGTTGGTGCTGCCCCCGGTCGCCACCGCCACGGCGATCCCGTTTTCTATCGCCTCACGGGTAACGATCTGATGCGGCCGAATATCATGCTCGAGGAGCGATATCACCGCGCTGCCCGCTTTGACACAAAATTCATCGCGTGACGTTTCTACGGCGGGGGGGGAACCCGAGCCTGGAAGTGCCATCCCGATCGCCTCAGCCACGCATGCCATCGTATTGGCGGTAAACTGGCCACCGCACGAGCCCGCCGACGGACACGCAGCACATTCCAGTTCCCGAAGGTCGGCATCCGACATCTTCCCCGAGGCGTGGGCGCCGACTCCTTCATAAACGTCCACGATGGTTACGTCCTTCCCACGGAATTTGCCGGGCAGAATGGTGCCCCCGTAAACAAAGACGCACGGGAGATTCAGTCGCAGCATGGCCATCAACGTTCCGGGAAGCGATTTGTCACAACCGGCAAGACCGACCAATGCATCGTACCGATGCGCATGCATCATCAATTCAATGGAATCCGCGATCACTTCCCGCGAAATCAGCGAAGCCTTCATTCCCTGATGACCCATTGCGATTCCATCGGATACGGCAATGGTGACGAATTCCCGGGGAGTTCCGCCCGCTTTACGAACGCCCTCCGCAGCGGCCTTCGCCTGCCGATCCAAGGTCAAATTACACGGAGTGGCCTGATTCCAAGTGCTGGCAATACCGACCCATGGCTTGTAGATATCATCGTCCGTCAATCCCATGGAGCGGAAGAAAGCGCGCTGAGGTGCCCGTTCTGGCCCGTCTGTAACTTCAACGCTGCGCGGTCGATTGATCATAAGTGTCGTCTCCTCGTCATCGAGAATAAATGTCGCTCATACATCCGGCGACTATTGACGCGTTAGTTTACGCGCCTTGGAAACTTTTTCATCCCCCGGCAGATTTCTTTTTCACGGGTCGGCCGCAGCGGCGGTTTTAACCTCAATTCGAGATTATCACCCGCGGCACGGTTGGGCCGACTTGTGGCTGTCCGACCAATACGACGCCCGGATATGATGTCTGTGATTCAAATCTGTTCCGGACGCAGTTTGGGACGCAGGCGCTCCAATTCCTTAATCACACGATCGGGCAGTAACGTCGTCAACTTGTTGAGATCGCCACCCAGCGCTGCGATTTGGCGAATAAGACTGCTGCTGGTAAAACCAAAGCGCTCGTTGGTCATGATGAAGACCGTATCCACTGAAGCAATCGCTCGATTCGTCAGTGCGAGTTGAAATTCGTATTCCAGATCGGTCATGTTACGCAGGCCGCGGAGGATGGCCACCGCGGAGCGCTTTTTTACCAGATCGACCGTCAACCCCGTATAAGCTTCGACGGTTGTGTTCGGCCAGTTTTGTGTGAGCTCCTCCAGCAATTCCCGCCGTAATGTAACGGGAAAAAGCTCCGTTTTATCGGAGTTGACTCCAATGGCCACAATCAGCCGGTCAAATAGATGCCGTCCGCGTTCAATGACATCGAGATGCCCCAACGTCGGGGGATCAAAAGTGCCGGGGAAGATCGCGATTTTTTCCTGCGTGTTCACCTTCATTCAACTCCTGCCGCTGACATTTTCCATTGCATAGTCTCTGCCACTGCTGTCTGTCGCCGCTACGGCATTTCCATGTGTCATTGACTTAGCCGAAATTGCCGATATTTTACCGGCGTCTACCGAGGATGGCCCCCGTGCGGCACGGAGGTTGCCAACTCGGTTATGGTTGGTATTGTAACGCAGATCGATTTTTAGTCCGGAGTTGATGCTCCGTGTCTTTTAGCAGGAGAGTCGGTGATGTCTATCGTTGCTCGCAGGCGAACGCTTTTGATGGCTTTGTCATCTGTTGAAACCTTATGTTCCGAAGAGCATATCAAAGATTCTGAAATTTTGATGGATGCGGACTCGGAAGGAATGCTTCTCGATTCCTGGCTGGATTGTCATGAGGCTGCGGATTTTGGAATCTGTGATCCTTCCATGGATCTCAAGCTTGCCAAACGTCGTCCCTCGGATGAGGATGAAGAGGACGAGGATGAGGAGGACGAGGAGGAGGAAGATGACTTTGATGATGACGACGAGGACGATCTTGATGAAGACGATGAAGATGACGACGAGGAGGAGGATTTTGGTGAGGAATCATTGAACGACGATTACGATGATGATCTCGATGACGATGATGTCTATTACGACGATGACGACGTGGAATAATACTCCGTCGTGGACCTCGGCAGGTGCGACATGCCTCGATCAGTATTCAATGGGTAATTGCTCAACTACCTGAAGGCCGAAAGCCTCAAGTCCATGAAGTTTTTTCGGTCGATTGGTTAAAATTTTCAATGCTGTAAGTCCCAAATCCCGCAATATCTGCGCGCCGACACCGAAATCACGCCGACTCATGGGAACGGCAATCTGCTCGGTGCTATCGCGTCCCACCAAAGACTGAAATTCTTTGAGTCGGGATAGCAGCGCAAGCCCGCGTGATTCCTGTCGCAGATATACGACCGCACCCTTTCCCTCCTGGGCTATCCTCTGCATTGATGCGCGAAGTTCTCGCCCGCTCGGTGAATCGATGCATTGAAATACGTCGCTGAGAAGATTTTCCGAGTGCACCCGCACCAGAACAGGATCATCCTGCTGCGGAACTCGCCCGGTATTAACATCGCGCACGCCGATTCCACCGTAGGTCAGCGCAATGTGCAGAAGTGGATCATGCATGGTCTCGTACACAATCAGATCAAATCCACCCCATTGGGTCATCAACGGCTGCTGGGTAATTCGTCGAATGAGCGTCTCCTGGCGGAGGCGGTATTGAATGATGTCCGCGATGCTGGCGATGTGAAGATGATGTTTGGATGCAAAAGCCTGGAGTTGTGGTAAGCGTGCCATGGTACCGTCATCCGACATGATCTCGATGATGACGCCGGACGGATGAAGACCGGCTAATCTTGCCAGATCCACCGCCCCTTCTGTCTGTCCCGCCCTTTCCAGAACGCCCCCCGGTCTGGCGCGCAGAGGATTGATATGCCCGGGTCGAGACAGATCATCCGGGCGGCTTGCAGGATCAATGAGTATCTGAATCGTTTTTGCGCGTTCAGCGGCTGAAACCCCAGTGGTGATGCCGAATCTTGGATGCCCGTCTACAGTAACGGTAAATGCAGTGCCCAGAGGAGCAGTGTTGAAAGCCGCCTGAGGGTAAAGGCCGAGACGCTCACAGTCTTGGTTTGTCAGCGCCACACATAGAACGCCCCGGGCTTCACGCAGCATGAAATTGACGATTTGCGGCGTGATAAACTGGGCTGCACAAACGAGATCCCCCTCATTTTCACGATCTTCATCATCGACAAGAATGACCATTTCGCCTTGGCGGATGGCATTGACGACGGTCTCAACCGGGGCAAATGGTTTCATGTCAAAGCCGCCAAATCTTCCACAGACGGGGTGATCGTCATGAAGGCATACAAAGTCTTGCGGTACCGGAGGGACACCGGGGTATCTGTTGTATTGCATTTCCTTGTGGAGAGTTAATGGGATACCACTGCGATCCTTTCACCGGTGAACGAACGAGGATGCCGCTACCATACATAGGGGCGGCGAATGGCGGCGGACCGGGGTTCTGTCCCGGTTTCGGTTTTGCGTTAAGCATCGACATCAGCGCTGCCCGTGCCTGCTTGGTGTATTTCTCCAGCCAGGCAATTTTCCTATTTTTGCATGAGGCGCAGGTATACATGTAGGCAAGTACGATCGTTCGCTTACCCTGAGCATTTTTAAGAGGCGGAAGACGCGAGCTGCGGTAGGTATAAAATTGCTGGGTGCTGGTGTCATAATAATAAGCCATCGGTGATTTCCCACTACCTCCTCCGCCGGATGCATTGTGATAGATGTACACAATTGCAAGCACGGCGATCACCGCCGCCACAATGCTTACCGCCGCTGAATTTTCATTAATTGTACTCCGCAAATTGGATGGTTTAAGCTTTTCCCGCCAGTCATAAGGTAGAATCATTGTCTTACCCTTCATTAAAAAAACCGGTGACATAGAGCCCGCCGATTACCTCTATCGGCCGGACTGAATAGATTTTGATCTCACAGCCGCGCCAAACCGAAACGCTTAAATGGCATTCCGGCGCCGCAAGTCGATGAACTAGATTTTATCCGTCTGCTGAAATTTAGACAACACCTGAGCGTCCGCCGGAATCAAGGGGGGGAATGCAAGTGCAAAACCGTCCATCTGCCCGACGGTGAGAGGGGTTGAGACTGAGCCGCATGACTCGCGGAGCTCTGCGGGGAATTTTATGGTAATGGGGGCTTAAGCAGGGTAAGCTGCTTCCGGATGTCCCTCGCGACCACCCGCTGATTGTGGGGGTATCCCCATTTTGGAAACATCGTGCATTGATTTAATAAATGCTGCCGAGGCAACGAGAATCAGTACGATAAATGCAAGGAAAAACCCCACCCCGAGCGAATGCAGATTGTGAATGTGGATATGCGTATTGATGGAAATATTCCAGAGTTGCGGCCAGATGAGCCCCACCACACCGACCAACACAAATGCTGACCCCGCCCAGGCGAGCGTACGACCCGACATAAGGCGTGCAAGCGCTGCGCGGGCGGTCGGTGGAAGTTTGCGTCTGGCCATCCATTGGCCGAACAGACCGCCGGCGATGACCTGCATGACCATCGTACCCAGACCAAAGCAGGTACCGGGCAAAAATGCCAGCCATGGCGATCCCATATGCGGTGCGAGCGCCGTATAGGTAATCAGAGCAAAGGCGCCGGTCCCAAAACCCGCGATAAAACCGTGCACGAGGGGCATATAACGGGGCATGGCTTGAGTGTTGGCGCCGCCCGATTCGCTTCCCATCTTGTGAGCATGGAACATGTGTAGAATCTTGCCGCGCTTCAGTACGTAGTAGCCGGAGGCCGCCATGACCGTACCGATGACAATGTATACCCAGAAGTTAAAAACGGCATGCTTGGCAAAATCTGTCAGAGCAAAGTAAGCAATCTCCGACATAATCGATCGTTGGATAGTGAATGCCAACGAAAACAACAGGCCGGCTCGCATACCCCCTTTCCAGCTGTAGCTGCCGACCGCGTAGCTGAAAGTGATCGGCCAGGTGTGTTCATCCGGGGTAACGCCGTGAATCATCCCGAGGAGAAATGCGGTCGCGAGAAGCCCAAGTATTCCCAGGCCTACGCCAGTCGGATTCCACAGATTCAATTTGCCAAGCAGCAGAAGATGCTCGATCATGACGGGCGTTTCCTTTCTGATACCTCAGCAGCGGGGGAGTGACGTGCATGCTGATGACGGCGCAGGCCGCCCTGCGGCACATGCTGCCCACAATCATCACATTGATCCGCCTTTTCATAACAGCTTACACAGAGCAATTCTCCCGTCTTTTCATACTCGCTGAGGCGCTCTCGGTCCGCCCTCGGCAATT
>JAJZNY010000245.1 GCA_021852245.1 Planctomycetota bacterium
ACAGACATATAGGTAAAGAAGTTGGGGGGCCGGAAGCACTACGCGCTCAATGCGCCAACCCAAAAAAAACTGGCCAGAATGACCTCCGACGCTGCGGTCCGATCGCTCGCGGCTAAAACCGATGAAACATCCGTCCTATGCGTTCCCCGGCGTCCACTGCGGCTGGAACTTTCTTCGCCACCACGGCCACCGGTGGATAAGTCCACCGGCTCGCATTTGCCCTTATTGTGATTCGCCTGCTCGGGCGGCGCGACCGCAGCTCGGCGTGAGACACGCAGCGCCCCCGGTAAGCCGGGAGCTATATGACCATGGCTCGCGAACTCTAATCCTCCATCAAAGATTATCACAAAACTACATTTGATTTTTCGTGGGGGTGGTATAGTCTACTCGGTGTTTAGGCTCTTAGTGAACCAGGCGGGTCCAGAGGCCGTGAACGGTTGCCCGGATTTTGTTAAGAATTTCGGGTGCGGAATAACCCCGATCAGTTGGCCGCGAATCGAGCTGGCGGTTAACTCCGGTCACCGTATCAGGAGCGACTCATGAAATTACGTAGACGCGATGTTCTCAAGATGGGCACCGGCGCTGCGGCGTTATCGCTGCTTCCCTCGTGCACGACATCAAACATCAGCGGACTCTCTCAGGCCGACCAATTTGAAAGAGAATATTCGGCGGCGGCGAAAAATCACGGCCTTCATCCCCGTCGAGTTGAACTGCTGGATTTTGACTGGCGATTTAAGCCAGAGGTTGAATGGGGGCGCCTGCTGAACGCCAAGCCGATTAATACCTGGTACTGGAAGATGGGCTCGCCCAAAGATCACGCGGCGATGACGGCGATGGATGTAAACGTGCACGGCGCCGGCTGGCACAAGGCGGATACCAGTTTTCAACGCATGCCGGTCGGATATGCATGGTATCGCACAAAACTTCCCAATCTGGCTGCCGCCAGACGCGTCATTTGCTTTACGCACGTTGACGATAATGCACGTGTGTATCTCAACGGGCATTATCTGCGTTCTCATCACGGGTGGAGCCACCCGTTTTATGTGCATCTGGATCGATACTGGAACGCCGGCGGGCCGAACATTCTCACGGTGCTGGTGCATAACGAGGAGGGGCCGGGCGGCATTTACGGGCCGGTTATCGCAGGCAATAGGCCACAAATTAAGCCGGAATATGCCCCGGATGTAGACGATACATCCTGGCGGCAGGTTCAATTACCCCATGACTACATTGTGGAGGGTCAATATTCGCAACAAGCCGATCGGCGGGGCCACGGATCATTGCCCGTCTATCCGGCATGGTATCGGCGGAAATTTCATGTGCCTGCGGAGGATCGGGGTCGGTGCGTCTGGTTGTATTTTGAGGGAGTTTATCGCGATGCGAAAATTTACCTCAATGGGCAATTGGTAAGCGAACATCCCGGCGGGTACACCTCGTTCCATGTGGATATTTCCCGGCATGTACGATACGGTGATGAAAACGTCATGGCGGTTCATGTTGATCCGACCGATTTCGAAGGATGGTGGTATGAGGGAGGCGGGATATATCGTCACGTCTGGCTGAATGTTTCCGACCCGGTGCACGTCGCCCCGTGGGGAGTTTATGTCACGGCCGCCGTGCAGGACGTTACGGGCGATCCGTCGGCGACCCTCACAATTCAGACCACCATCGCGAATCGGACGAATCACACGCAGCGGTGCGTGGTTGTATCACAAATTTATGATCCTATGGGGGTGCGGGTCGGCACGGTGTCGAATGATTTTGATGTTCCGCCTTCGACTGTATCCCCCGGTACCCGGCAGGCCGTGCGGAACTCGGATCAAACGCAGATCGATGAGCCGGATGGCGTGCATCACGGCACGAAGCTGATTCAGGAAATTCATCTTCCACACGTCAAGCTCTGGTCATTGGAGCACACGCATCTTTATTATGTCGAGACGAAAGTCCTCGTCGACGGCAACGTCGTGGATCGGCATCGGCAGAAATTCGGCATCCGCACTCTGCGATTTGATCCACAGGCGGGTTTCTTTCTCAACGAAGAACCTGTGAAAATTCAGGGCACCTGCAACCATCAGGATTTTGTGGGCGTCGGCATCGGCATGCCCGACAGCATCCTGTATTACCGGATGAAACGACTGAAGGAATTCGGTTGCAACGCCATCCGGTGTTCACATAACACCATGGCCCCTGCCATGTATGAAGCCTGCGACGAACTGGGCCTGCTGGTCATGGATGAAAACCGCCATCCGGGCTCAACCGTTGCCGTGAAATCCTGGGTTGGTCAGCCGTACTATAACACATGGCATGTGGAGTCTATGGTTCTACGTGATCGCAATCATCCGAGTGTCATCATGTGGTCGATGTGGAATGAAGAGTTCGCCATTCAGAGCGAAGCCTACGGCCGGGAGATGATGGCCTATCTGATGCGGGCGGTTCACCGTCATGATGAAACGCGTCCTGTTACCTGCGCTTATAACGATGGACTCGTGAAGCCCAGCTGGTTGAATGGCGCAGCAGCTTCGGAGAATCTCGTCGGCGTCAATTACCATTATGGCGATTATGACTGGCTGCATCACGCCTATCCGCAGAAGATGATTTTCGGCAGCGAAATCGGCAGCAACATCGAGTGTCGCGGTGTTTATCACACCAATAGAACAACTGCTCATCTGAGCAGCTACATGACGCCCGAAGTTTCATGGCATCCGCTGGCGACCCGGCGCTTTGTCGCCGGCGGATTCTACTGGACAGGGTTTGATTATCGGGGCGAAACCTGGCCGTTCGGTTGGCCGGAAATCAATTCCAATTTCGGCTTCCTTGATATGTGCGGCTTCCCGAAAGACGGCGCGTATTATTGGAAATCATGGTGGATGCCTGATACACCGGTGCTGCATATTTTTCCGCATTGGAACTGGCCCGGCATGGAAGGAAAGAATATCCCGATCTGGTGCTTCAGCAACTGCCAGCAGGTGGAACTGATTGTCAATGGGAAAAGCCTCGGAAGACGGCGAATGCCCGCCTATCGTCACCTGCAATGGAATCATGTCATCTATAAGGCTGGTCGGGTGGAGGCTCGCGGTTACAACAATGGCCGACTTGTCACTACAACAGTCGTAGAAACTACCGGCGCCCCCGCTGCGGTGGAACTGGTGCCGGATCGGCACAACCTGATGGCCGATGGCCAAGATACGGTTCCCATTGCTGTCCGCATTTTGGATTCACGCGGACGTGTGGTGCCGACGGCTGACAATAGGGTCCATTTCGCCATTGAAGGCCCGGGCGTCATCAGTGGCGTGGGCAATGGTGATCCGAGTTGCCACGAGCCCAATCAGGCTGATTACCGAAGTGCATTCAAAGGTCTATGCATGGTGCTCGCCCGAGCCAAGCGGCACAGCGGAACGATTCGGCTTTCCGCAACTTCACCCGGGCTCAAGTCCGCAACGGTTTTGATTCCATGCTTAAGCAGCGACTGAGGCGGAATTCCGCTGGTCTGATCATGGATGGCGCGGCAAGTTTTCGGGTCGTCGCTCTGCCGGGGCGGTGGTCATCGTTGTCCCCAGTGCGGAATATTGGGCTGCGCAGCGAGAAACGTTTTAATGGCCTTGGCAAAGTTGCTGTCATTTAATGGGAATCTCTTGCCCGTCCTGTCCGAATGCCACCATCCCGGAAACAATATATGGCAGCCGCTGGCGACAAATGTCCGCAGATCATGGAGGGCGGCACGATAGAGTATCGGGCTCTCCGGCGGCCGGTTAGGGGCGGGATGCCATTCAAAAATGCCCCAATTGCGGCTGTATTGTGTGATCATGCTGGTATCGATAGGTCCAAAGCGTGTAATGCCCACATGCCCATTCTGCGGTAAATATCCCGACCAGATCGTCGAAGCGGACGATAATGCCCGGTTGGCACCCCCCGGCATATCTCCCAGTAATTCTGCAGGTATCTGATGGGCGTAAAGCAGTTCTCTGGGCAACCCTTCCGCAATCAGCAAATCCGCGACATCCCGCACAAAATGTGCCACTTCACATTCCCGAAAACCATACGCCGGATGCGAAGGATTGCCCGGCGGAAAGGAATTATGATGTCCCTGATAGGTCCAATCCCAGGCCCGCCACCAGCGTGAATGATTCCGCACACGCGGGGCATCAAAGCCGCCTGGCGTCGCACCTTTTCCCCTTTTGGGCGAGGGATTAAAGTGCGTATCCGTAATCGGATCGGGATATTGATCCAAATCCCAGTAGGCTAACGTCCACGACTTAAAATCGGTGCCGAATGTGCGGTTAAATGATCGACCGGTGCCGGCGGAACGATCCGGTGTCGGATCATGATAAAACGGGCTTACCCGGTGGCCGTTTGCCGAGATAAACGGCCCGGTGATGGCTTCCGGTGCCCCCTGTCCGGCATATGGGGCGCCGGGTGCATAGAGTCCACGATGGCGCAGCCAGTCCCGGAATTCGGTAATGGCAAAAGGACTATAATCGCCGAGGTATTCGATGTTGGTTGCGCCGCCGATGGCCAACTCTTCTTCTATGGTGAAGTTAATAACCGCTATCGCGCCGGGATAGGCCCGCATGGCCGCCTTGATGTCGGCCGCCCAGAGTTTGGCCTTATGGTGCATTTCCGCCCGGACGGCCTTGGCATATCGAGATGGGGTTACTACCAGCGTATCTCTTCCCACCACCGGCCCCGGCATGCCCCGCCACGTTTTCCCATTGAGCCGCCATTGGTAATTCCGCAGGTCACCATTGGGATTGGTAACTCCTCCATCATGGGTTTGCAGAGCAAAAATCACGCCACGATGAATATTTTCCTGTTGAAACACCTTAAGCTGCCGCAAAAGCAGGTGCAGGTTTCCGGCTGAATAAATGGAGGAAAACCCCAGCTTGTTGTAATCATTTCCGGGGCCGAATTCCCTCTTCATTTTGGCAATCTGCCGCCGATATTCATTGTCGGTAGTTTGCGGCACATCCAAGCCGTGTTCCCATATCGGCATGATATAAAGGGTATTGCTGTGATCCGGCTTCGGGCGGGACTTTCCGACGGCGGCTCCGATTCCGGAGGCCAAGACCGCCCCGGCGGAACCCGCCAGAATATCCCGGCGTGTAAGTGAGTAAGCTTTGGCATGACACCGCGTAGTCTTTACTTTGCCAATCACCATAAATCTCCATTAGGGTTTCACTTGTTCCGCCGTCATGATCTCAAAACAGCCGATCGCAGCGTTCGGAAATGATGGACTTCCAGCATCTCCGACCTGAGAACATTTTACACCCCGCCCACCTCAGGCCGCACGTTTGGTTCAAGCTACATTACCATCGTGCGTAATCCGCCTTCAAAAGCGGGATGCACGACTGATGGTTCATATTGAATTTCACCCTTCTTGTCGTCAAACTTTCCGACAACGGGCCCTGGTGGCATTTCTCGCAACTGATCGCCGAGCGTTTCAACATCTTTCGCTCCACTGCCTGAACTTATCACAACCCGACCGATTTGGTTAGGGAGGGGGGTTAGGGGGCCCTCCGACCACAGCGGCAAAAGAACCGCCTGAATACCACAAACGCATCTACCCTCGCCCAGGTGTAAGGGCTGCCGCGCCGGCCGTGAATAATCCGGATTATTGCAATCCAGCGTGCCCGCAGTATAGTTCCAACATGGTCGAGACGCTCAATGTTGCAGCCATTCCCGAACCATCCACGTTGTGTGCGACATAGCGTGTTTTTATTCGGCGATTGATATTTGATTTTTTTGG
>JAJZNY010000252.1 GCA_021852245.1 Planctomycetota bacterium
TATTCCTTATTGCGCCCGGCAGGACTCGAACCTGCAACCTCGTGGTTCGAAGCCACGCGCTCTATCCAATTGCGCTACGGGCGCTTCGATGATGAGATTATGCGGTGCCCCGTGGGTCAGGTCAATGAGCAGGCAGCAGACAATTGGGGTCACCCGTTATCGAGCTTTTGGGTTAGCGGCCCGCGCCAGACCTGATCGGCCCGTCGCTTGCGGAGAGAATAGAAATGGTTATGCTCTGGACCTGTCAGGTGCTCGCCACGGTGGCGAGTGAAAAGGGAAGGCGGTTAGATTCCGCCGCGGACGCGCCGCTGTAATGGGCACTCCATCGGGCGCAACCACTGATCTCAACCGCACCGGCGCACGCCGGTCCATATGCCCGGAACACAAAATCGGGCTTGAGGTTGATCCCTCGGGAAGGTTGCCCCCATTTCCTGCCCTAAGCCAGAAGACCTGCCTGATGACGACCCGATTGGTCCTCGCGAATTTGGGACCCTGGGCCGCGATTATTAGCGAACGGTTTCAGCACCTACTCTTTGTTGTGATGGCCTGTGATGGTTGCCGCCTTGAGCAGCATTTTTGGGCCCGTCGACACATGATTTCTTGCTGCGTTCGCCGGTCTTTTATGTTTCAGGAGTTTCTCCATGCACCGATTCGTCCAACATAGTCTAGCCGCTGCCGTTCTTGCTTCGCTCTCTGCAGCCGTTGCACCTGTCGCAGGGGCCATTTCACCGACCGTATTTACCAGTTCCGTTGCAGGTTCCACGGGCGCGGTGAGCAATCCAAATGGCGCACTGGGAAGTTTTGCAGCCTCTGAAGGCGGTTATGCGATTGATCCATTCTTCCCGCCGTATACGCAGAATGCGTCGGCAGGTGGCGGCGCTATTCTCGCTACCATCGGCAGCAGCAGCGCCACCTACAGCAGCAGCCTCACGCTTGAATTTTCGAAGTCATTGCCGGTGAGCGCCGGCACTTATCTCGGGGTGTACTCGTCGGTCGGCTTGATCAACGTTCAGACCACGCCCGGTGAGCAGCCTCAGGCAGCGACCGGCACCACGCCCGCACAGCTGGAACTCTCGACGCCATCTGAAGCGATTGTCAGCGTCAGTGCCGATGGGAAGAATTTCGTTACGCTTAATGGCGGTAATCCGATCGCATTTGATAATCCGACGAATGCGTACACCACTGTGGATGACACCGTTGTAACTTCAGGTGGTTACACCTTTGTATCGCCTCAACCCGCAGCGCCCGGCCAAACACCGCAACTCGCCTCGCCAACACCATTTCTCGGCAATCTGAGCGAATTTTCGGGTATGACGGAATCGCAGATATTCCAAGCACTGGGTGGTACTGCCGGCGGGACCTGGATCAACGTTTATACTGCCGGGCTTCCATCCATTGAATACGTCCGTTTTACGGTACCGGCGGGGGACACTGCGTACATCAACGCCGCGGCACTCAGCGACCCGGCCGTAGCCACTCCGGAGCCAACGGCATGGGCCCTGCTTCTTATTCCCATTCTGGTCCTGCCGGTGCGTAAAGGCTGGAAAAAGATCGCATAGAACTCCACGTTACCCGTTGAGGTATTTATGAATCGCGGCAGGTCGGCCTCCATTCCCGAAAGCGGCTTCACCTTGGTTGAAATACTGGTGGTGCTCTCGATCATCGCTTTGCTGATAGCACTGCTGGTACCTGCTCTGCGGCGGGCCCGCAGCGATGCCAATACGGTCGTCTGCCTGAGCAACCTGCAGCAACTCGGCAATGCCGCCGAACTGTATACCGCCCAGTCGCAGGGATATTTTCCACCGGCATACTACAATCCGATGACCGATTTCTGGTATCTGAGGTACACGCGCCTGGCAGACGGGCAGCGACAGATGTCGCCGGGCATTCTCTGGCTCGGATGGAAGCGGTCGCAACTCTCTGACCTGCTGGTGATGCAGTGCCCGTCTCTGGCGAGCCAGTTTGGCTCCCAGACGCTGTACTGCGGCTACAACTATAACACCAGCTATATCGGTCACGGTTCCCTGGAGGCTGATCCAAGGCCCGCCAATGTCTCAGCTTTGACCGCTCCCGGCCGGTGCGCACTGTTCGGCGACGGGGGGTATTACGGTGGAATTGACTTTTTCATGCGGGCGCCGGATTTGCTTTCACCCCGGCCGGTGAATGAAGATTCGGTCAGTCCGACGATGCGTGCCGCCGGCACCCAGGCCTACCGCCACAATGGAGCCACCAACGTCGTCTATTGCGATGGCCATGCCGCGACGGTGAGGCAGCGCTACACCACAACCTTGCCGCTCCAGGTCCCTGTCGCACCGGGCACCGGATTTCTGTCCCCGAATAATTCCGCCTACGAAACGGCACCGTGACCGGTAATTAAAAAAGATCGCATTGTGCTTGATTTTACCTGCGGCGCTGCTAGATTGCCCAGCCGGAGGTATTTCCATGGCGGAACTTATTATCAGCGTCTCGGGAGTGCGGGGTATCATCGGCGACTCGCTCACCGGACAGGTCGCGTTTGATTTCGGCCGTGCGCTCGCCAGCCATCTTCGACGCTCAATTCAACAGCCGACGATTGTTATCGGGCGCGACTCAAGGCGATCGGGGCCGCTGATCCTGCAGGCGTTTTCAGCCGGGGCCATGGAGGCCGGGGCATCGGTTACGGATCTTGGGATCGTGACCACTCCTACCGTGGGGCTGATGACGCGTTTTCTGAAAGCATCGGCTGGTGTCGTGATTACCGCTTCACATAATCCGGCTCCATACAACGGCATCAAGATGCTCCAGCCGGACGGTATTGCACTCTCCGCATCGGCCATTGATGAATTAAAAAAAAGCTACGCCGCTCGCAACTGGCTCTGTGGAGATGTGAATTCAATTGGACTCTTTACCACCGACAGCCGCGGACATGCGCATCACGTGCAGACCGTCCTGCAGTATTTTGATACGCGCAAGATCATTCAAAATCGGTACCGCGTGGTGCTGGATTCCATCAACGGCGCCGGTTCGATCCCTTCCCCGATGCTGCTCGGTAAACTCGGCGTCGAGTTGATTCACCTCAACGGAACGGCCGACGGTCATTTCGCCCACACACCTGAACCGATTCGCGAAAACCTCACCGGTCTGTGCGAGGCGGTGATGAAACATCGTGCGGCCGTTGGCTTTGCACAGGACCCGGACGCCGATCGCCTTGCCATTGTTGATGAAAACGGCGTCTACATCGGCGAAGAGTATACATTGGCCTTGTGCGTGCTTAACCGACTGATGAAAAAGAAAGGCCCGGTGGTCTGTAATCTGTCTACCAGCCGCATGATCGACGACATCGCGGCACGGTTTGATGTTCCTGTCATTCGGACACCAGTGGGCGAGGCCAATGTAGCCGGGCGGATGATGAAGGAAAATGCCCTGATCGGCGGTGAGGGCAACGGCGGAGTTATTGATCTACGAGTTGGACCGATACGTGATTCACTGCTGGGGATGACGAGCATTTTGGAGTTGCTCGCGGAAACCGGTAAAACCATTTCTCAACTGGTGAAGGAGATTCCCTCTTACTCCGTCATCAAGGAGAAGATTGATCTGGATCGCGCCGGTGCGGCTGAATTAGCGGAAAAAATTGCTGCACGATTCGCCGATCATCAACCGGACCGGCAGGATGGGGTGCGCGTCGATTTCGGAGATCGGTGGGTGCAGTTTCGCCCCAGCAATACCGAGCCGATAGCACGGCTCATTGCCGAGGCACGTACCGCCGCCGAGGCAAAAACACTCATTGACGAGGTGTTGGCCCTGCGAGCCGGCGGATAGCGTCACATTTTGTTATTCAGCCCGTTGGTGCCATCGTCTGGCAATTGAGGCATACCGGGATTAAACTATGAAAGATTGATAACGCGTAAGCTTGCAGAGGAGATTCTTCATGGGGCGCAAACTTGGACCGTTTAACTCAACGCCGTGGTTCAGTCCCTGGCATCATGTTGAACCGGGAAACGGCATGTTGCCGACGGTTTTCAACGCAATTATTGAAATTCCACTCGGATCATCAAACAAATATGAGCTGGATAAACCCACGGGTCTGCTGAAGCTGGATCGGGTGCTTCACTCTGCCGTCTATTATCCCGCCAACTACGGATTCATTCCGCAGACCATGTCCGATGATGGCGATCCGCTGGACGTGTTGGTACTCGGCGCGGCACCGGTTCATCCGCTTACGATTGTCGAAGCACGGGCGATCGGTCTGATGACCATGAAGGACCAGAATGAAATCGATCATAAAATAATTTCCGTGCATGTGAACGATCCGGAATACAACAGTTATTCGGACGTGCATCAATTGCCGGCACACAGGCTTTCCGTGCTCAAGAGATTTTTTGAAGACTACAAATCGCTGGAGCATAAACGGGTGGTCGTGGACGATGTGCTTCCGGGCGAATACGCCTTTCCAGTTATTGAGCAATCACTAATGATCTACAAACGCTGGAAAAACGGTGAGGACATCAACCGCCTTCTACACGTTGTCTGAATCGCAAGGCCGACGTGGCACCTCGCGGTTTGTAGTCCTGCGATTCGTGTCTCCATCAGAATCAATACCCGATCGCCATGCGGTGTTCCGCCGGTCGCCATCGGCGGTGCTGTATCGGCGTCCGCTTACCTTGCGCGCAGGCTGGATTTGAATAAAAAAGCAAATTTCACACGCCATTGGGGTTGACAACCCGCACGGAATTTTATAGAAGCGGTTGGAACAGGTGTAGCACCGGTTCCCTGATCTGCCGTCAGGGCTGCGCCGTCGCAGCGCACAAACAGTTATTGATCAGACTTGGTATTGAGGTACCATGGTGCTCAGAAGCTATTTTTATTTATTATTTCTCACAGGGATCCTCGCGATGGGTCTCTCCATGCTCGGCGGATGCAGCCGCGAGACTCACGCTAAGCGCGAAAGCCTGCTGTCCCGGATAAAAGCTCGGGGGTATATCACCGTGGGATATGCCGATGAGGCTCCGTTTGCCTATGTTGACCCGCGGACGGGGAAACTAACCGGTGAATCGCCGACGGTTCTCCGAGCGGTGATGAAAAAGCTCGGTGTCAGACACATTCGCGGTGTGCTGACAAATTTTGGTGCCTTGATCCCGGCGCTGAAGGCCGGCCGGTTTGATGTGATTGCGGCGGGAATGTATATCACTCCGGAGCGATGTCGGCAGATTGCATTTTCGAATCCTACGTTTGCCATCGGCGATGGATTTGTCGTAAAAAAGGGAAACCCGCTTCACCTCCACAGCTATGCTGACTTTTTACACCATCCGCACCGTCGGCTCGGCGTGGTGCAGGGGGCAATAGAGTACAACTACGCCCGCGAAGTGGGCATTCCAGCCCGACAAATTCGCATGTTTCCTGATGCCCCCAGCGCTTTGGCGGCGGTGGAAAACGGGCGCGTCGATGCGTATGCGGCCACCGAACTGACCGTCCGCCGATTGGTGCGGAAATCTCCTGGTGCGGATGTCGCAGTTGCCGACCCCTTCCACAATCCGGTCATTAACGGCGTGAAACAGATCGGCTACGGTGCATTTGGTTTTCGGCGGCGGAACGTTTGCCTGCGACGGGCCGTCGATAAGGTTCTCAACGGATGTTCCAGAGGCGATTTTGACGTAAGTCGTTGTATGACAATGAGTTAATGTCGATTTTTGGCATTTACGTGTAGCCACTAAAATATTGCGATATTTCGGTTTTTCACTTGACTTGTCTTT
>JAJZNY010000274.1 GCA_021852245.1 Planctomycetota bacterium
GCACCGGTGGAAATTCGCCGCGTTTGATTTGGGTGGATATGTCGAGAAAGAAAAAGATTCTGGTCGTTGATGATGAGCGGGACCTTGTCGAACTCATCTCCATGAATCTCGTTCGCAACGGCTATGAGGTCCTCACCTGCCACGATGGAAAGCTCGGCCTCGAGATGGCCCGCAAACATCTGCCCGACATGATCCTGCTGGACCTGATGATGCCCGGCATGAGCGGGCAGGATGTTGCCGCCCGCCTCAAGGGAGACCCGCAAACCGCCAGTATCCCCATCATCATGCTGACCGCCCGCGGCGAGGAAACGGACATTATTGTCGGGCTTTCATTGGGCGCAGACGACTACGTGACCAAGCCCTTCAATATGCGGGTTCTCATGGCCCGCGTCAGTGCGGTCATGCGACGCAAGAGCAATGCCGATGCCCCCCCGCAACATATCACCGCCGGCCCCATGCTCATTGACCAATCCCGCCACGAAATCACCATCGGCGGCAAGCCCGTTAACGTCACCCCGACCGAATTCAAACTTCTCATGGCCTTGGCTGTCGCCCGTGGACGGGTTCTGTCCCGCGATCAGCTTACGGCCCGCGTCATGGGGAGCGAAGTATTCGTAACCGACCGTGCGATTGATGTGCATGTCACCGCCGTGCGAAAGAAGCTCGGCGAATATCAGTGGATGATTCATACGGTTCGCGGCGTCGGCTACCGACTGCTGGAAGACCGCGAAGAGGAAACCGTCTGACGGACGGTGCAGCGGCAAGCAAATATTTAAGGGCATGCCGGTGCAGGCGAACGCGATCCATCGGCAAATTAAATGTGCCGGCTAACAGACGCGGAAAAGTCAACCGGCGGACCTAATTCTCCGGCGGCGGCCGGCAGGCGGCAGCGAGGGCGCCGAATGTCATCTGCTCCTCCACGCGGTCGTGCGGGATCAGCAGATATTCCCACGGCTTGCCATTATTTTCCTTCGCGTGCTGGCTGGCGGCACTGCACCACCGCATGGCCGCGGCCGCCTTCTGCCTCACCACCACGTCGTCCAATTCGTCGCTCCGCTTCACCTCGCAGATATATTTCGCGCTGGCGGCCTCAACGATAAAATCCGGCTCGTACGCAAGCTCACCACCTTCGGGCCCCCGGTAATAGATGCGGATGTCTCTGGCCCCGGGCCGGAACCATTTGAGCACCTCATCATCGCGTTCCAGAATGGCCGCGAAACGCCGCTCGGAATCCGAGTCAAACTTCTGCATCGGATACAGGCATTTACGAAATCCGCCGAACACCATTGCACCGATCCGATCGCGCTCACCCTCCGGCACCGGCAGATGAAAATCACGCACCGGCTCATCCGCTGCGGCCAGATAATCCCTCGCCCTCAACGTGACGAATCCCCTGGTAACGGTGGCTTTGAATTCGGGCGCCGATTGGACAAAATGGGGCTGCATCTGCGAGTGGATCAACTCCACCAGGGCACGCTGGTGGTATTGAAGAACGTTCTCCACATCCTCCTCGCTTTTCAGGTAGCTCCGCAGCTTCGCCACCACCTGCCCGGCCAACTTGTAAAGCAGCGGCGCACTGCGGTCGTAATCAATATCATTAAAATCGACCAGCCCGCGGATCAGGTAATCCTCCGGCCGATCTTCCTTGATGACGCCCGATCCCCCCACCAGGGTGTACTGTTTGTCCTCCCGCAGGTGCCGAATCAGAATGTCGTGGGCCACCGGCGGATAATTAATATTCCGCACGTCAAGGTCGAAATCCTCATATCGGCATTCCACCGGGCCCACGGGGGAGAGCACAATCTTCGGCACATCGATGGAAAGCTCGCAGTAGGCCCTCGTTGTCCTGCCCACGATCGCGGCAACGTCCACCGATTCAATAACCCCCTCCAGCACGCCCTGCGCCGGACGGACCGTTGCCTGCACTTTCTCCACAATCTCCCGCTGCACCCCTTCATCCAGCAGTTGTCTGCTCCCACGCAGCCCCTCGTACTGCCTGATGATGTCGTAGGTCGCTTTGGCAACTTCCTGCTCCTGCGGCCCGCTGAAAAGCATCCCCTGCGCTGCCCCGGCCGGTCGCGGTGTGCCGGCGCCGGAGATCATCTCCTCAAAGACGCTTTTCGTTGCTACCACCTTGCGGCCCGCCTCCGGAATGTCGCGCCCGATCTCCAGCCCCACGCGGATGATCGAGTTCGGGTCCGCCGCGTGATCCACGATTTCCTTGAATTTGTCGTGCGACACGATGGTAAGCCGATCCACCGCCGCCACGCCCGTCCGCCTTCCGTACGGAAGACGCAGCCCCCGGCCGATGGACTGCTCCACCAGCGTGCGTGAATTGGCCGCCCGCAGCGGGACGATGGTAAACAAATTCGTGACATCCCACCCCTCTTTGAGCATGTTCACATGGATCACAATCTCCACCGGGTTATCCGGATGCTCCACCGTGAGCAGTTGCTGAACCACATCATCCTTTTCTTCGCCACGGATGTTGGAATGCACCTGAATCACCTTGCCCTTGTAGCGGCCGCCGAAAAACTCGTCCGACTCCATCAACTGCTGCAGGGCATTGGCGTGAGCCGTATCCGTCGCCACCACCAGCATGAACGGTTTGACGACGGGCCGGTCGTTGTTGCGGGCGTAAACCTCCAGTTGAACCTTCGTGTCTTCGTGTATCCGCACGCCATCTTCCAGCTTGAGCCGCTCCAGCCCGTCGGGTGAATAGGCGCCGGGGTCGAAGTTGATGCGCGTCACCACCGCCGGCTCTTTGACGAACCCGTCCTGCATCGCCATCGCCAATGGATAGCTGTAAATCACGTTTTTGAATGGCGCCGCCTTGCCGCCGGTTTCCACCTGCGGCGTCGCCGTGAGTTCCAGCCCGAGGATCGGCCTGAGTTCATTGATCGCCCGCACGCCGGCGGAGGCCCGGTACCGGTGGCTTTCATCCATCAGCACCACCAGATCATCCAACCCCGCGAGGTAATCAAAATAGCTCTGGCCGAGGTATTCGCTCAGGCGCTTGATGCGGGGGGCGCTTCCGCCGCGCACCTCGCTGTTGATCTTGGAGATGTTGAAGATGTTGATGTTGGCGCCGTCGGTGAAAAGCCCACGCCCCCGCACGCCGCGCCCCGCCTCATAATTGTCGCCCGTGATAATCTCCGGCGGCGTCTGCGCAAATTCCGCAATCCCCCGGAAGACGTATTTGGGTGAACTGGGCGTAAAATCCGCAATCAGTTTGTTGTAGATCGTCAGGTTCGGCGCCAGCACAAAAAAATCGCGTATCCCCTCCGATTGATAAAGGTAAGCGATAAACGCCCCCATTAGCCGCGTTTTGCCCACACCGGTGGCCAGCGCAAAGCAGAGCGATGGGAAATCGCGTTCGAAATCCGTCACCGCTGGAAACTCCGCCCGGATGGCTTCGAGCTCCGCCGCCGGATCGGCCCCCTTCTCCAGCTTGATCAGTTCGCAAACACGGGCCAGTGTCTCCAGCGAATCCCGCTGCGGCGGCCGCAGGCTCAGGCGGTTGGCAATGGCATTAGCCGTGGGATTCACTCGGCCTCCCCCCTGCCGCGCTTCCGCCGGCCCGCTATTCGCTTGATCTCCTTTTCAAAATCCCCCTCGAACTCCTTATCCTGCCGAACACGGAAAATATCGTACTGCTCTTCCGCAAGTTTCTTCGCCACCTCGGCCGAAACCTTCCCCGCATTCGTCAGCACGTCGTAATCGTTGAAACGCAGGAAGGCATCGAGCCGCTCCACCCAGTCCACCATCTTCATGGGGATCTGCCGCCTTGCCTGATTTTCAGCGTAATCCAAGTACATTCCGACGATGCGCTCCAGTTCACCAATCTCGGCCTCAGCGAGGTAATTTTTCGCCACAGCGACATCGCTCTTGAGCACCTTCCCGGCGGGGGCATTCTTCCAGTTGGTCAATCCCATCGACGGCTTGGATGCGTCCGCACGCTCGGCAATGATCTCCGCCGCAGTCCTGCCCGTCACCGCCCAGTGCAGCTTGTTCTGCACCGTCTGGAAGAACTTCCGGGTAATCTCGGCATCGCGGTCGTAGTCGACGCTGCACTGCTCGTAGATGTCGGTAATTTTAAGATAAAAACGCCGCTCGCTGGCGCGTATCTCGCGGATACGCTCCAATAACTCGTCAAAATAGTCTTTACCAAACCGGCTGTTGAGCTTCAGCCGCTCGTCATCCAACACAAACCCTTTGAGGATGAACTCCCGCAGAGTCTGCGTGGCCCAGATGCGAAACTGCGTGGCCTGGGCGCTGTTGACGCGGTAGCCGACAGAAATGATGGCGTCGAGATTGTAGAAATCGATTTCACGGGCGACATCGCGACTCCCCTCGCGCCGAACTATCCGGAATTTCCGGATAGTTGCCGATTCCGCCAATTCTCCGGATTCATAGATGTTCCGCAGGTGCTCGTTGACCGTACGCACGTCCACGGCAAATAACTCGGCGATCTTCCTCTGGCTCAGCCAGAAGGTATCGGCCAGATAGGTGATCTCCACCCTCATGGCACCGTCCGGGGTGCGATAGAGAATGATCTCACCGTCACGGGGATCGCTACGTTCGCTCATCTATTCTTCCCCCCCTCGTGGGCGCGTCTCCGCGTTCTCCGCGCCTCCGCGCGCAACATCGTCCCCTTGGTTCACGCGGAGCCGCGAAGCCGCGGAGGTCGGCGGCTGGTAGCCGTTCACGATTCGCCGCAGCCCGTCTTTCAGCCGCACCTGGCCAAAATTGATCAGCAAGCCCACGGGAAGGCGGAGCAGCCGAAGGTACGTCAGCACCTGTTTGGCATAGACCGGCGAGAGCTGTTCAACCGATTTGAGTTCCACCACCACACACCCCTCGACCAACAGATCAGCTCGTAGCCCCTCGTCAAACGTCATGCCGTCATATTCAAATGTAACCGACCGCTGCCGCTCGACCGTCAGGCCACGCCGCTCAAGCTCGCGTGCCAGCACCGCCTCGTAGACCGACTCGAACAGCCCCGGCCCGAGATTCATGTGAACCTTCACCGCCGCGTCGACAATCTGCTCCGTAATTGCATCAATGTCCTTGGTGATCATCTATCCTTTCCCCCTCGTGGGCGCGTCTCCGCGTTCTCCGCGCCTCCGCGCGCAACATCGTCCCCCCGGTTCACGCGGAGCCGCGAAGCCGCGGAGCGGGAATTTAATAGCCGTGCCGCAGTGCGCGCCGCGGCAGGGCCACATCCGAAACCACTCATCACTTCTTCCCCCCTTCTCGTATCCGTTTCTCCGCGTTCTCCGCGCCTCCGCGCGCAACATCGTCCCCCAGATTCACGCGAAGTCGCGAAGCCGCGGAGCGGGAGTTTAGTATCCCCCCCGCGGTACACGCCGTGGTAGGGCGAAATTCAAGGTAACTCATCATTCCCCCTCCCCGTCAGGCCGTTTCTCCGCGTTCTCCGCGCCTCCGCGCGCAACACCATCCCCCGCCAGATCAAAAAGCCCCGGCCCATCCATCGCCGCACGCCGCTGTGCCTTGGATCGCGGCTTGCCGCGCGACGCCGGCTCCGGCTCGGCCGCCTCGGCCTCGGGTGCCTTGGTCGGCAGATTCTGAACCTCCAGCGAATAGTCGTCGTGGCCCCATTCACACTTTTTCAGCACCGCCTTGGGGATCTTCT
>JAJZNY010000166.1 GCA_021852245.1 Planctomycetota bacterium
ACGCCATGCGCGATCATCGCGTAGACAATACGGCCGAAATCTCGGGTGCAATGTACACCCCAATGGGCCAGTACGGCCGGCGCCAGATGTCCGTAGCGTTTGATGGCGTAGGCTTTCAGCCCATGGGCCAATTGCTGGCCGCTGACATGACGCGAATCCTGATCCAGCGACTCGTAATTCGGGTGGACATTCATGACGGTGTACGCCAGGCCGCGCTGGACAAATTCGAAGGCAGCGGGCGGAAATTCCGGCTCTGCCGTCGTCTCGCAGGGTAACTGTTTTTTGACTGTTTCGTCCATGTAACCAAACCTAAACCCAGTTTCACCTCTCAACAGCGCATTATAGTTTATTCGCGGAGCCTACGCAGCCTGTGGCGTTCCGGGCGTTTTTTTGCGGCCAATATGGCGATTTTTTGCATTTTTTAACCGCCGCCTTCACAGCGCACAGCGTCGGGGAAGGGGCGACATCCACTGCGGAAGACGCCCGGGGATGAGAAAAATGGGCGACCGCCGCCATATTTTTTCAAGTAAAATTTGCGGTCGACGTATCCGCAGATTATATTTAATGTTTGTCCGCATCGCCTGGGGCCCGGACGCACCACCGTGGGAACTTTAACTCGTGCACCCTTGGGAGGAATTTTCATGAAATGTCGTGGGGTTGTTGGGCTCGCGGCTGCTGCGGCAGTCGTGGCCATGGGCGTTCACACTTCTTCGGCTACCGTCTATACCTTTAATACCAACACCGGCGTGATGACTACCACGGGCGGTACGGCGACCGGGGGCGTGATGACGTCGGGCACTACGCCTGATGGGGAGGTGTTCGCATTCAGTGGGAACGTGTCGTTTAATGCCGGGGATGTGATCAACGTCACCGGCTCCAGGCCCATTGTAATTTCGTCCTATAACGATATGTCTGTCGCATTGGGCGTCACCATCAATCTTTCCGCCAGTGGCACGTATGCCGGGCCGGGCGGCGGGGCTGGTGGCGTCGGGGGTAGCGGTGGTTCCGGGGGCACTGGAGGCAGTCCGCCTCTTGTCGGACCGCTGGCTGCGGTCGGGGCATTAAATGGCGGCTTCGGCGGGGCGGGAGGCGGATCATATTCCTCCGGTAGCGGCGGCCAGCCGGGCCAAAGCGGGGCCGGATTCGATGGAACCGGAGGCTCGAACGGTGCTGCGGGTACCGCGGGTTCGGCAGGCTCGGCGCCGTTTGGTGCCACGGTCACAGCGCCGGGCGGGGCCAGTGGCGGAGGGTTCGGTCAGGGCGGACTGCCTGGTGTCAACGGCCAAGCCGGGCAAGGCGGGGCAGGAGGCTCTGCAGGGTTTACGTTAAATCCGGGTCAATTTGGCAAGAACGGGAACAATGGCGCTAATGGCGGTAACGGCATTAACGGCGGCGACGGTGGTTCTGGGGCCAATGGAGTTAATCCTGCCTCCTTCACCTTGCTGACGGGCGGAGCTGGTGGGGCCGGTGGTGGCGGCGGCCAAGGGGGTGGTGGAGGCGGCACCGGCGGAGTTGGCGGAGGGGGAGGTGGTGGCGGTGGCGGAGCGGGATCCATCTTCGGTGGCGGCGGCTCCGGCGGTAATGGTGGCGCAGGCGGCTTGGGCGGCTCTGGCGGAGGCGGTGGAGCAGGTGGATCGGGCGGCAACGGCGGAGGCGGTGGCGGCGCCATTGAACTCTTCGCAGCCGGTCGCCTCACCGTCAACGGATCGGTTTACTCAACGGGATCAGCTGGTAAATCCGGCACCGCTGGTGCGGGCGGATCATATGCCGGGCCGATCGGCATGGGGCTGCCCGGACAACTGGGCAATGCTGCGGCAAGTGGCAGTAATTCGGCCGCTGGCGGTCAGGGTGGGTACGGTGGGAATGGCGGCTTCGGCGGAGCGGGTGGCGGGGGCGGAGCCGGAGGGGCGGGCGGCGCCGGGGCCGGGGGCACCATCGTCCTGGCCGGCTCGTCGGTCAATGCATCCAACGGCGCATTTAATACGCTTGGCGGAGGGGATGCTTCCACCAACGGTAAATTCTTCATCGCCACCAACAGCCAGATCGCTCCCATCAAAAATGTTTTCGGCGGGCCTCCCATCTACAGCGCCGGACCGGTCGGCAATAACCCCTATATCAGCGGCACCGCGACGCCCAATATCCCCGACTTGGCTGGCGGTGTCGCAGCCCCGTACGGCATCCTCGCCAATCTGCAGGCAAATAACCCCGCACTTTACACGCTTGCCGTCAACGCACCCTTCCATTCCCTGGCCGCTGTCCTGCTGGGCAGCAGCGGTTTGCCCGGCTATTCGGATGTCTTTCCCGGTTACCAATGGGTGTTCGTTGTCAACCTGAGCGGTTCGTCGATCAACAACCTGAAAATCGGCATCAGTTCCACTTCCACTACCTACGAGGCCGCTCTCATGCAGCAGGTCCTCTCCACGGCCGGCGGCACCATCAACGTCCAAACCGACAGCAATATTGTCCTGCCCGGAAATGATGTCTACGCTTTTCTGGCCCCGACATCACTCATTGACTCCGGCACGCTCTACGCCACCGCGGATGGCGCCGTGCCGCTGACGATGAACTCCTATTACGGCCTGGTGACCCCCGGATTTTTCCCTGTTGAATATCTGCAATCGGCTGCGGCAACGCCCGAACCCGCCGATGGGGCCATCACTCTGGCCGCCTTGGCGGGGCTCTCACTGCTGCCCCGCCGCCGACGGACTTGACGCGCGCCGCCACAGCGCTCTATTTCTGCGGCGAGTCGCGGCGGCTAAACCGTGTGAGGCTTGAATGTCCCCCGGCGGGCCGGAACCATGAAGAGATGCGGGGTGAGGCGCACCATGCAGTTAAATGGACCCTATCGGCCGCACCTTGCCACCCTGCGTCCGAGGGAAATACCGGGGCCGCTAAAAAAGGAAAAAAAATGGGGTGTTCAGCTTATTAGGCGTGAACGACCCCATCGCTCGCCTCTCCACTCGGTCGTGATCTCCAGCTGAGATACCCCATAACCAATTTAATGTTTTTCGGATTTGACTTTCCGTTCACCAGCTCGCTGCCAGGAATCCTTAACGGCTGGCTTGGCATGTTCCCAAGCCAATGTCGAAGTCCCGTGGCGGGAATTCCAATCTTGGGCGAGTTTCGATTCATGTTCCTCGAATGTACCTTCAACGTTACCTGTGCGAGATTCCCAGCCATATTGGTAGGCTGGTCCGTACTGCTCGTAACCGGTTCCCTTTTTTACGTACGGCCGTGTCTCAA
Organism: Planctomycetota bacterium; assembly: GCA_021852245.1. Next base: position 3,244 of record JAJZNY010000166.1, read on the forward strand.
AAACTGAACGCCAGTAACCATGCTCTACCGTCGGATCAATTTTCTCGGCAACGGCTTTACCCGCCAAGCCACCGACCAACCCGCCGACAACGGCGCCGGTCACTCCGCCGACGACCGTTCCCACCGGTCCGGCAACTGTCCCGACCGTGGCGCCAACAGCCACGCCTCCCACCACGCCACCAGCCACGGCTCCAACACCGGTCCCGACGGGGTGTGAACCGGGCTCGCCGGTAATAGCGTCACAGTTCGCATCGTCTTTCGACTTTTTTATTTCTTCGGTTTCATTACGATTATTCACAAGACAACTCCTGAAAATTTGAGATTAACCCAGCCCAGCGTCCCACAGATTAAATCCATAAAGAGACGCGGGCCATCTGCCTCATATGCAAAGGGTGTACCACGCGACGAATATTGCCCTGTCGGCTGAGGACTTTTTGCGGGCTTAGGGAATAGACGCCCGATCCTACCTCCACAGCCTGATGTCGATATTTTGACGCACATCAGTGTCGCGCCAGCTGCGGCTCACATCATCTGAACCGCCCTTAAACCCGCGATTTCTAAGCCTCAGCGCTCGATGATTCTTTATTCGCTAATTCCCGCCAGGCAATCCGAAATACTTACTGAAGTGAACCGACGCGGTCGAAATTACCTCAGATATTTTATCATCTATACGCCCGTTATTTTTCCCGATGGGGAGGAGGAGGATCGGCACCAACTGGACGGCATTTAGGCCACGGTGGACAAATTGACGCGGGCGTTTTGTCCGACGAAGCCCATATTCTCCCTTCGATACGCACCACCACCGCGGAATTGTCAGCTATTTTCTGTACGGCACGGGGATTGCGTGAGAAAAGGTTCGGGTGGTGAAATGTCGTCCGAGCGCCGATTAATCCGCCCGGATTGCATACACACGGGAAGCATATATGTCCGATACAGTGCCGCAGCAGCTTGGCAATAATTCAACATTAACGGAATCATTTGAGCTCTACGAGCAGATCAGAACACGCACAGAGGCTCGTGCCCGTGAAGTGTCGGCCATCAATGAGGCATTTAAGGATAAACTCAGGGAGTGCGACTCGCAGGAAGGCGTGCGTGAGGCGATCATCTGGGGCCGGCGCATTGACGATATGCTTCTCAAATGTCTCGATGATTTAAGTTTAGTTCAGACCGCCTTGCTGGCGGAAATAGTCAAACGCCGGACGCTGGAACGCAAATTGTCCCTCAGCGAAACTCTATGCGATAAACACCTGCAAAGGGCGTTGCATGACGACCTGACCGGGCTGCCCAATCGAGCGCTCTTCAAAGATCGGCTCCAGAAAGCCTGCGTACAGGCGAGGCGCCATGAACGGCGATTTGCGGTAATGCTTATTGACATTGATGCCTTTAAAAGTATTAACGATGTGCATGGCCATGACATGGGCGACAAAGTGCTGAATCTGGTCGGGTGGCGCCTCCAAGCTTCTCTGCGAGAGGAGGACACTGTCGCCCGCGTCGGCGGAGATGAATTCCAATGCCTGCTAATGGAAGCCAAGGATGAGGCCGTCATTGCCAAGATCGCAAAATGCATGATCACCCGCGCTGCGGGTGCCGCCGGTCAGACGGGCTTGCGTGCAAAACTGAAACTGAGCATCGGCATCGCCCTTTACCCGCTGGCTGGAACGAGCCCCGACGCTCTGTGTCGGCATGCCGATGCCGCCATGTATGCGGCAAAGGCCGCCGGCACTGGTTATCAGTTCTGGAGCGATGTTGAGTCGCGCGAATCCTCGGGTTGGAAAGAGGCGCCGCGGTCCGCTGACACGGCCGAAGTCCGCAAGACGCTGCATATTTCCGGCGAATCGTCCGGCCGGGACGGCATTGGATGACCTCGATGCAGCAGAGTTAACCCCTGCTGATTTTATTAGAATCAAGCGTAACCTGCCCATGTTGAGTCAAAGCGCATCCATCGCTGATGGACGCATCGGCCTGCATCGTAATGCCCGTAGATGCAAGAATATCACCCTCAAAGGTACTGTCCTGTCCCAATGTGGCCGAACCACCCACCAGCCACGTCACATCGCGCCTCGCCTCTGAGGCGGGCCCACCACCGATCGTAATGATCGCCGAATTCGCTCCGGTTGTCAGCGTCGTTCCTATTTTGAAAATAAATCGCGCACGGGGATCACCCTGATTATTGAGCGTCAGGGTGCCGTTGAGTTCGGCGGCGGAGGAGAAATTATACACCCCCGGAAGGATGGTCAGTCCACCGAGGTTCTGGCCGCTCAGGTCATGTGTGGAGACCATGGCCAATGCGATCCTGTAGGCTGTCATCAGATCTGATTGAGCCTTCTGCGTGGTAGCATCGTC
>JAJZNY010000342.1 GCA_021852245.1 Planctomycetota bacterium
TCGTAAGACATAGGGACTCCCTGGATACTTCCAGTTACTAGAAAGAAGATATGGAAAAAAGCGATGGGCGGTGCGGGAATGGCTTCGGCCAACCTCGAACTCGGGCGCTACAGCCCACAGGCAAAAGAAAGTATAGCAGTGTTCTTGTCAACATGCAAGTGATGGAAAATTTCTCCAGATCGAATGGCTTCCTGACGACCACCCGGCTGGCGTATATTCCAGTCCGATATTCCCGAATTCGTTGATAATAAAAAAAGCCCGATCTGAATCGGGCTTTTGTATTCACAATTGCGTATTTTATCCAATCAACGCTTACTGAACTGGAACGCACGACGGGCACCGCGCAGGCCATATTTTTTACGTTCCTTCATGCGGCTGTCGCGTGTGAGGAAGCCCCCATCCTGCATGGTCTTGCGCAGGTTGACATCATATAGGGTGATGGCCCGACCGACGCCCTGCACAATCGCCCCGGCTTGACCGGTAATGCCACCACCGTGCGCTCGTACCAACACATCCACTTTACCCATCAGGCCGGCGTTGGTAAGCGGAGCGAGAATCTGCTGGCGATGCTGAACTTCGGTGAAAAAATTCTCGATTTCACGCCCATTGACGAGGAATTTGCCTTCGCCCGCCATCAGCCTCACCCGTGCTACCGACTCTTTTCGTCGGCCCGTACCCCAGAATATGGTTTTTCCACCCGAGGTGACAATTTTTCCCGATGCCGCCTTCGGCGCTTCAGATGTCGCTGTTTCTGTCATATCTACCGTATCTCACTAAACTGCAAAACAAGCCCTTGAGCCAATCACGTGTATCGCTCAAATCGGTGAACTTCTTAAAGACTCAGCGCCTCCGGACGCTGCGCCGCGTGCGGATGATCCGCGCCGGCATAACATTTCAACTTCGAAAGCATCCGAACCCCCATCTTGGTCTTCGGCAGCATTCGCTTCACCGCAAGCCGCATCACCAGATTGGGGTGCTTCGCCAGCACTTCCTGCATCGGTTTAACCCGGCGGCCGCTGGTATAGTAGGTGTAGTAGTCATATTCCCGCTGAGCAAGTTTTCGCCCGGTTACTTTAACTTTGCCGGTGTTGATCACCACGACAAAATCACCTACATCCACCGTCGGCGTATAGATGGGTTTGTGCTTGCCCATGAGCCGAGTCGCGATTTCCGTGGCCAGACGTCCCAGGGTCTTACCACTCGCATCGACGACATACCATCGATTTTCGACGTGTCCCACCCGTGCCAGTGTCGTTTTATCGGCCGTTGTACGCACTTTACGTTTTAATTCAGCTACTGCCATCCGTCACATCACTTTCCAGTCCGCTGGATGGAGACAAGCCGCACAGGCATCTCATCCATTCCGGTTCATCCATACGTCCTGCCGGTTCAATCCGACACGGACCCATAAACACCATTTCTCTTCCGCCAGCCGCAAATCTCCGCGCGGCAGAAACCCTATAGTTTATACAGCCCTTGCCGCCTGTCAATAAACATCGAAAATGACCCTGACATGCAGGCTGCCCTTGTCAGTCGACCTCAGATCGATCTCGCGCCGTGAGTTGGATGTTAAGCCGCCTCGGAATGCTTATGCTGCGCCATCGTATCAATCGCCAAAGCCGAATGAGCATAAGCTCCGCCGGCTCGCATTTCGGCTGCTACCCATATGGCTTCCATAATCTGCCATTCCGTGGCACCGGCTCGCAAAGCTCCGGCTGTATGGGAGCGGATGCAGTAGGGGCACTGCGTTACATGTGCCATGGCTACCGCGATGATCTGCTTGGTCATGGCGTCCAACGCGCCAGCGGCAAACACCGCCTGACTGAAATTCTTAAACGCTTCGGCCGGCCCCGGCGATAGTTCCCGCCGATGTCGAGCGATGTCCGGTGTTGCGGGTGGATAAATAGATTGGGCATCTGACAGGGGGTGGCTCCTTATTCAATAAAGCACGCGGAAACTCGCGGCCGATCACTGGCGAATCATGGTAAGAAGCATCTTAAGTTCGACTGGCGCACGCACCGAGTGCGGCCGGCATGCCGGAAGAAGGAGCACCTCACCGCGTTGCACCCTGTGCAGCGTTCCGGCTAAAGTGATTTCCGCCTCACCGTCCACCACCTGCACCACCGCGTCAAATGGCGCCGTATGCTCGCTCAATTCCTGGCCCGCATCAAAGGCAAAGAGGGTAACGTTACCCGCCGGCCGTTTGAGCAGAACGCGACTGACCACAGATCCGGTCTGGCAGCGAATCAATTCAGCAAGATTGACTGCGGTATGTGGCCAAGTCTCGGTTTCAGCGGGCGTTGACGGTGTATCTGACATTATTTTTCCCTTTCAAAAATTCGCCAAACCACTACTCTCAATCGGACAATTCATCATCGCGGCTACTTTGGTGGATGGCGATCCTGACCTCGCGGTCCGGGGCCGCGTTTGCGACAGCCCGGACGTCGGGCTTCGATTTCCGCAGTCGCCAGACCAACCGCCCGCAACTGTTCCGGCGTTGCGCGATCCTGTATGGCCATAAACAGAATCCGCTCTTCCCAGCGCACATGGTCGTGCAATGCCTGCCCGACCTCGGCACACCAAGCTTGCAGTTCCTTACCCTTCCCAGCCGGTATGGCTTCGTCCGCCAATCGACGAAGCTGATGATGTTCCTTCATCATTCGCTCAATTTCAGAAGCTTGCATGAGGGGAATCAACAGTTCCTCTTCTTCGTCGAAGTGGGAACTGATTTCCCCCCGCCAAGCGGCCAAAAACGCATCCCGGGCATGATGGGCGCGATCTCCGTCTGCGGACGCTGCGGCACTCAGATCGCGTGCCACCCGCAGAGCAACGAAATGATCCCGTGAAAATGGCTGCAGGCTTTCGTGCCTTTTGAGAGGTGGATGCTCATCCGTCATGTCGATCTTTCTCCGGTCCGCCGTCACGCCCGCTATGCACGTCAGGACCTAAAGCTCATTATCCGGAGTCTCTACCAGGCGAAATCTATGATTCGGGACTCACGGTAACAAGCACATCACTTTCCTCTTCAGCCTTGACCATGTGCCTGGCGCCGCATGCAATGGTTAATATCTGCCCCGGCTTGAGTTCATGGCGGGCGCCTTCGACCGTAACGATCACAAAACCTTTCAGAAGGTGCACGGTCACAACGCCCTTGACCGCATGTTCCGGCAACTGGGTGAAGCGTTCAAATACAAACAGCGCGACCGTCAAGTTCCCCTGCTTAAAGCAAGTCTCCTGGCGGTGTCCCCTTTCGCCGGTATTAATTTCCCTTCGAAGACGATGCGCGACCTCGGCCAAGTCTACCAAATGGGTGACTCCGGAAAAGCGGCTTTCGGGATGAGGTCGCATACGCGAATGATCTGGATTCTGCATGTTCATGCCTCCGTTGGCTTTGCCTGCCATAATAAACACTTATGAACAGCGCCCTTCGCGCCCATAAGTTTTCACTCTCCGGCAAGCGGCATGTTGAGTTCGCCGGCCGAGCCGAGTGTTCTCCATCGTCCTACCGTTAACTTGAGTATACAACTCCAATCATGAGATGCGAATACTGCGTATTCGCGTGACAGTGAATATCGAAAGCGATTCATCGGGCGCTCGAATCCTCGCGATCGGATTCCAAAGGGCACTAAATATGCCCCGCAAGTTGCAGGTTCAGGAGCAAGAGATGGAAGTAGACCAGTCCTCCAAAACCCTCCCATCGACGCATAAGAGTTCGTGTGGCGACGTAATCCAGCGGCCGGTGGAGCTGCAGCCAACTTTCAAGGTTGTGTCTCGCCCCCACGTCATCGGCCGGAAAAACATGCGTTCGGCCGAAGCCACGCAGCATGACATATTCCGCCGTCCACCGGCCGATCCCGCGGTGACTCTGGAGGCGGTCGGAGAGCGCCTCGTCCGAAAGCCCCTGCAATTCGACGTTTTCGAGTTGTCCGTTGTTAATGGCCTGAGCCAATGAGACGATGGTCCGCGCCTTGGCCGCACTCCATCCGCATGCTCGCAATTCATCCGGTGACATGGAACCCACGGCCGTCGAGGTTGGAAATGCAAACGGCGCCAAGCCATGCGCGGCTTCACCGTTGGCCTGCTGCGCCAGCCGGTTAAGCAGCTGAATTCCAACGGCCAGTGATAACTGCTGGCAGGCAACAGCACTGGCGAGCGCTTCCAAGAGTGTCGGAAAACGGGGCGGCCTCATGCCAACAAATGGCTTCACGAGGGAAAGCAACTTCGCATCACCGCGGGCCATGCGATAAAAATTCCGCAGGTCAACATTCAGGCCCAGCATCACGGTCAACATCGATCGGATGGATCGTTTGATTCCAGGGTTTGAAAGCGGTAATTCCGCAATAACCCGCAACTGTGGCGACGCGGCATCGCCGCTCTGTGTCAGGTGAACGGGCACGTAGATGCCATGAACCGGAAGCACGCGCGAGTAGGTTTTGCCGTCCCAGCAGTCAATGGCGTTTTCTGCTCGTCGCCGCAGGGTCCACACGGTAAGATCCAATCGGAACGGTGGGGTGGGCTTGAGAATCAGGTGTAGTGACATCGACGCTGCTTCCCGAGAGTGCGGACAGTTGCAAAAGCTTAACGGGTTCGCCTCGTAGAGGATTAAGAATCCAGAAATTCGCTCAGCACAACGGCGCTGTTATGCTCCTCATCGCGGGCGGCATATACCAGCGTAACCGCGCCCTTGCATATCCATTGACGCAGGGTATTGACGGCGGCGGAATTGGCCTTGAGTTCCTCGCGGTAGCGTCTTCTGAATTCAGGCCATTTCTCCGGATCATGGCCGAACCATTTCCGCAGTTCGACGCTTGGCGCAATTTCCTTGAGCCAGCAATCAATAGCCGCCTTGTCTTTGGTGATTCCTCTTGGCCAGAGACGTTCCACAAGAATCCTGGCGCCGTCCTCCGGCGAAACTGGCAGGTAGACGCGTTTGATCCTGACATTTCTCACGGCAATCCTCCATCATATTGGATGCCAAACGCCTCGGAACTGAAACACACGGAACTCCGGATTTTAAGCCTGCTTCTTCGAATCTGCTCCGCAGCAATGCTTATATTTTCGACCTGAATTACAGGGGCACGGCGCATTGCGAGGTGGGGTGTTACGTTCCGCCAAATTGGGATTGCCGGAGCGTCGAATCTTCATAATCTCCGCCGCCGGTATACGATTTCTGATCAATTTTGCAATGATCTCCATGTCGGGGCGGATATGGTTGAGGAAATGCCGATACCCGGCGCAGAGATAATTCAGCCCCGGTTCCCCGTCGGGTGTCGTTATGAAACGATTTTTCGGACACTCGCCGTTGCACGCAAATCGCACTTCGCATTGGCGGCAGTATTCCGGAAGCGTATCTCTCTTATCGGTACCAAACTTCCGCTGCTCCGGGGAGTCGATCAGTTTCCCCAGCGGCTCGTCAAGAATATTCCCCAGTCGATAGTGCGGATCAACAAAATGATCGCACGAATACAAATCCCCTGTATGCTCAATGGCCAATGCCCGGCCGCACGTTTCACCAAAAATGCATACCATGGACGGATACCCCGCCCATATTCCGGCCTGCACATCAAAGGTATGAA
>JAJZNY010000466.1 GCA_021852245.1 Planctomycetota bacterium
GTCCCCAATCTTCAAACCACGGGTAGCCGGCGATGACAGACATTTTCTGTTTCTGCTTTTTATCGGTGGCGCGGCGGACGACAAACTGATCGGCGGCGGCGAAGAGCTGCTCGAGAATATCCTGATACGGTTCATCGACTGCGGGTGCGGCGGTGATCTGCTCGCGGCGGGCCTGCTCCTTGAGGACCAGCGACGAATGTTCAACGGGATCAATCGGCCGGACGGAACCGATGATGAAGGCCGGGCGACCGGGCTTGAGTAGAAACTCCAGGGCACCGGGTGTCCAGAGATCGTCGCGGTCGGGATAGCCACGCTCCATCTCCCGGGAGAGAACAAAGTTGTACCACCAGCAGGGACCATCATGAAAATCGGCGGCGTTATGTGAAAAGTGAATTTCAAACGGACAGCCGACTGCATGAAATCCAATCTTCTGCCCGTCGCCGCCGTTGTCGACGGGGGTCCAATTCAGGCGGTTTTCCGCGGTGGTGGTGGCATGAAAATGTCGGCCCGAGAGCATGTTGAGCACCATAAGACGGATTTCCTGCCGCCGGGCGGGAGGTTCGATGAGTTCATAGCGAAGGATGGCGGTCTGCTGCTGCCAGGGCATGATGAGCGTTTTGCGCACCAGCACGTCACCGCAACGATAATCCCAGACGGGGCCGGCGGACTGGGTAAAGCCGGCGAGATTGCGGTAGCCGGTCGGTTCGATGGCGCCGGGGAATTCGTTGGTGGAAAGGGCATACCCCTTTTCACCAATGATGATGCGATCTTCCACCCGTGACCAGAGAACATAGCGATCGATGGGTGGGCGGAGGGACGCGACCAGATAGCCGTGATATTTGCGGGAATTAATACCCGCGATGGTTCCTGATGCATAACCGCCCAGGCCGTTGGTGCAGAGCCACTCCAGATTTCGGGCTTTCTCGAGATTGCGGCAGACATCCTGATTAAAAGTGAATGGTTTCATACTCTTTGCCCCAAAACAGATATTACCGCCGTCGCCCGCCGGGCATTCTCCTGCCTGAAGTCGGAAATCGCATCAAGATCAGCCGCTGAGCCAGGCCGCGAGCAGGTCCCGTGCGGCATGGAGATCATCGCGGTGCACCATTTCATTAACGGTATGGATGTAGCGTGTCGGCACGCTGAGCGTGATGGTGCGGATACCGGACCGGCTGCGCTGCATGGCGCCGGCATCGGTGCCACCTGCCGGGAGGAGTTCAAGCTGATAGGGGATTTTTTTCTTCTCGGCGGTAAGGACAAACTGATCCAGCAGCGAACGATCGCTGATGGATGCTCCGTCCATCACCTTGATGCCCACCCCGCCGCCGGCCTGTGTGATGGCGTGCTCGGGCGGAATGCCCGGCGTATCGCATGCCAGCGTGGTATCCAGGGCAATACAGATTTCCGGGTCCAGGCCGAAGGTTGCGGGGCCGGCGCCGCGCAGGCCCACTTCCTCCTGTACCGTAAAGACGGCATGGATGTCGTAGGGGGATTTTTTCACCCGCTGCATGGCTCGTACCGCCACCCAGACGGCGGCGCGGTTGTCCATCGCCTGGCCGGCGACGAAATTCCCCAGTTCACTGAAATCTCTCACGAGCGTGACCGGATCGCCGACACGCACCAGCTCGCGTACTTTTTTTGCTCCCATGCCGGTATCGATGAAAAAGTCTGAAATCTGATACTGCTTTTTCCGGTCTTCCTCGGTTGCGATATGGACGGGCTTGCCGGCGGGATTCAATACGCCGAATATTTCCTTTTTGCCGCCGATGCGGACTTTCTGGGCGGTGAGATTGCGGGGATCAAACCCGCCGACATTATGAATCCGGATAAAGCCATGATCATCAATGTGCCGGACATAAAATCCGATCTGATCCATATGAGCGGCGAGCATGACGCGGGCGGCCGGGGCTTTTCCGGTGGAGGCTTTCTTGGTGCAGATCAGAGAGCCGAGCGGATCGACTTTCACTTCATCAAATACCCCTTCAATCTCACGGAGGATGACGGACCGAACGAGTTCCTCGCGGCCGGGCACTCCCGGGGTTTCCGTTAACAATTTAAGAAATTCCATGTGAGGGCCGTCCTTTCATAAACATCCCCTGCCGATTATGCGTCTTTGGGGTGCGGTCGGCAGATACACGCCCCCGGGCGAGTGGGCACGATCAGACGGGCGCCAGCGCGGCGGCGACCGCCGGGTGCACAACGCGTCCGTCGATCATATTGACTCCCGACGCGATACGTGGATTTTGCATGAAAGCGGATGAATCGGCAATCTCCGCCGCCGCCGCCACATATTCAATGGTGGCGTTGCACAGGGCAAACGTGCTGGTGCGCCCCACCGCCCCGGGCATGTTGGTGACACAATAATGCACCACATCATCGACAATATAGACGGGAGATTGATGCGTGGTCGGGCGGGAGGTTTCAAAGCATCCCCCCTGATCGATGGCCACATCCACCAGCACGCTCCCCGCCTGCATATCGGCCAGAGCCGCACGGGATACCAGTCGCGGCGCACGGGCACCGGGAATCAGCACCGCGCCGACAACCAGATCCGCCGATTTGAGCGCCCAGCGAAGCGTTTCTTCATCGCTGTAAAGCGTGGTGACGTTGGACGGCATGACATCGGCCATATAACGGAGGCGATTGAGGTTAACATCCATCAGGGTGACCTGCGCCCCGAGCCCGGCCGCAACGCGGGCGGCATTATGACCGACGGTCCCCGCGCCGAGGATCACCACGTGGGCTGGCATGACACCCGTTACCCCGCCGAGCAATATTCCCCGCCCCATCATCGGGCGTTCCAGATATTTGGCCCCTTCCTGAATGGACATTTTGCCCGCGATTTCGCTCATCGGCGTCAGGCAGGGGAGCGTGCCCTGTTCATCACGAATGGTTTCGTAGGCGATGGCGATGATGCCCGATCGGATGCACGCTTCGGCAAGGGCGCGCTCGGCGGCAAAGTGAAAATAGGTCATCACCCGCAGACCTTTGCGAAAATAACCCCATTCCGCGGGCTGCGGCTCTTTTACTTTTACAACCATGTCGCTGTTGTGCCAGACCAAGTCGGCGGTGTCGACAATTTTTGCACCGGCGGAGGCGTAGTCCGCATCGCTCAGACCGCTGCCGATACCGGCACGGGTTTCAATTATGACCTCATGTCCCTTCCGTTTGAGCAGGGCAACTCCAGCGGGAAGAAGTGCAACGCGGTATTCATCCGCTTTAATTTCCCGGGGTACGCCGATACGCATGAGGTTCCTTCCGTGGCTGATGTTGCCATCAAAATTAAGTTTGGGGGGCGTGATCCGTTACTTTGGCGCGAGGCGGCACCACGCCATCGGTGGGAAAGTCCCCCGGCCGGGAAAAATTGATTTCCACATCCCCATTTTCAACCGATTCAATGTGGGCGCCGGGGATTTTCCGAAGATCACTGAGCCACGCCGGAGCGGCATCTTCCTTTTTCCAGAAGCTGAGCCACGACCGGCTGGCGGAAGTTTCGGCAGGAGTCCAGTGAAAATGGAGCGTCAGATCAGGTTCATTATTTTGAGATCGCGTCTCGATGCGGTATGAAATATCCACCCGTGGCGGGATACCGGCGGCGGCCGCATCTTGGGGATAAAAAAAGAAGCCGAGGGCTTTGACCATCGGCTCATGCAATCGAGCGTAGAGTTGGGGAAATTGACTCATCCGCGCGAACATTTCCTCCATGCCTCGCGCCGCAGTTTTGGGTTCCTTGGGATCAAATTGAAATTCACCCGACTTAGGCGCCATTTTCTGGCTGCGTGCCCATTCCATGGCTGCGAAAACGGCCTGGACAACTTTTTGAGCGTTGTAAGGTTTGCGCAGAACGTCATACGCACCGAATCGGAAACAATCGCGGAAGCAGTTTTCATTTTCGGCGCAGGTTACAAATAGGACGGGGATGTTGGCGGTGGCGATATCCGATTTCAGGCGGCTGCATACATCAAGGCCGCCAATATCGGGCAGCATCAGATCGAGCAGAACGGCATCGGGACACATGGATGCCGCCATGCGCAAGGCTTCCGAACCACCGGGAGAGAGTGTGGCTGTCATCCCGCCGCGTTGCAGGATTTGACAAAGCAACTCACCCAGATCGGGATAGTCTTCGACGACTAAAATTTTCGGAGGCATCCACGCCTCCTCCACCTAATGATCACCAGCAAATCAATGGCGCCATTTTGGCGTCATTCCGGATTCCGACACCCTATCCGGAAATCATGCCGCGTAGTGCCCGATCGAAACATCGCCGAGCACCACAACAGCTGGCCTCGCCGACGACCATACGCACCTGAGCGTACCACTCCGTCGGCACCTGCAAAGCCTATCAGCATTATATGAGGGTAATACAAAAATGTCGCCTATTTGGGTTGGCGGCATGACAATATGTCGTCGGCATGGACTTTATTTCAACTCATCATGATGGCATCGGGATGATCCGGCAGTCAAAGGCTTTGCAGAACCTCCCTTTCAGTTTCCCGATACCAAAAGTGAAAAACACGTTATCGGACGATGCGTGAGATGCAAAGCTACATCTGGCGGCGATTTTACTACTCGGCCACTACACACCCTTGGCGAGGAAGCCGCCGTCTACGGCAATGGTTTGACCGCTGGTAAAACTGGCCGCATCGCTGGCAAGGTAAATCGCGAGACCAACAATTTCATCGGCATTACCGAAACGCCCCGCCGGTGTATGGGCCTTGATCCATTGTCCGCGCGGCGTGCCGTCAATGAGAGGGCGATTGAGCTCGGTCGGAAAGACGCCCGGTGCGATGGCGTTGACGCGCACACCATGAGGCGTCCACTCGTTGGCCAGGCCGCGGGTAATTCCGTTGACGCCGGCTTTGGAAACCGAATAGGCGATGACCTCCGAAAATGATACGAAGGATGAAAGCGAGGCGATGTTGGTGATGGAGCCGCGGATACCGAGTTTGTCGGGCGTCTGGGCAAGCATGATTCGTCCAACCGCCTGGGCTACGATAAAGTTGCCGGTGAGATTGACCTTCAGGACACGTTCAAAATCAGCGATGGAAAGATCGGCGGCGGGACATCGTTTCATAATGCCAGCCGCGTGCACCAGAGCATCAATGCGGCCGAATTTTGCGGCCACCTGACGGAGAAAAGTCTCCACGGCCTGCGGATCAGTCACATCCAGCGGCCCGGTATGATGCCGAGAGCCGATGGCGGAGAGTTCTTTATCCATGGCGGCGACCTTATCGGGATTGGACGATGCCGCCGCGACACACGCCCCGGCCTGCGCAAAGCCCAGCGCCACAGCGCGTCCGAGGCCGCTGGTTCCGCCGGTGACCACCACGATTTTATCTTTCACATCCAAAGGTGCGTACGACATTATTTCTCCAATACAGGCTTGATGGAACTGCGATCAAACGGTTCGCCGGCATCGGCCGCGATTGCCGCCAGAGCCTCGACCTCGGCGGCGGTAAACAGCAGCCCGCCGAGCTTTTCCGATCGTGCCCAGGCACGGGCTTCCGGTTCTCCGGGCAGCAGCACATGCTCATTGCCGTG
>JAJZNY010000052.1 GCA_021852245.1 Planctomycetota bacterium
ATTTCACGGATAATGCCCAGACGTTGGCAGAAATGGCCCGCGTGCATCTGCGCAATCGCTTTAATCAGGCCGACATGGGCGTCAGCGGAGTGAATTTTGCCGTCGCCGAGACCGGATCGATTGTTGTGTGCTGCAATGAGGGAAACGCCCGCATGTGCGTCTCCCGGCCGCGAATTCACGTTGCGCTGATGGGGATGGAAAAATTAATTCCCTCGATGGATGACCTGCCGGTATTTTTGAAATTACTTGCGCGTTCCGCATCAGGGCAATCATTGACCCAATACAGCAGCATCGTAAGCGGCAGCCGCCGTACTGGGGAACTGGACGGGCCCGAAGAATTTCACCTGATCATCATGGACAATGGTCGGTCTCGAATTTTGGCCGGTCAATATCGCGACACGCTGCGATGTATTCGTTGCGGCGCATGTCTTAATTCCTGTCCCATTTATCGAAAAGTGGGCGGTCGGACCTATGGCAGCGTCTACCCGGGGCCCATCGGTGCCTTGCTGACGCCGCTTTTCAATGGATTGGAACAGCACAAACATCTTCCGCATGCGTCCAGTCTTTGCGGGGCGTGCTTTGACGCCTGTCCAGTGAAAATTAATATTCCCGAATTTCTGATCAAGCTGCGCGGAGATCAGGTCAAAGCGCACATTACACCTTGGGCGGAACGGGTCATTTTCAAACTCTGGACGATTGGCCTCCGTTTCGGTTGGACCTATCGCCTGAGTCAGTTCGCCCAGCGGATCGGTATGCGTCTGCTCATGGATAAACAGGGATGGATCAAACGTCTGCCGCCGCCCGTCAATGGATGGACCCAGCAACGCGATTTCCCCGCACCGGCGAAAGAGGATTTTCGTACCGTTTATAAGCGTTATCGTCAGGAGCAGCAGCGCGACACATCGCAGACCAACGAAAAGAAGTGACCTGAGACCTTTCATTACCCGGAGCATCGGCGATTCATGACCTCAGAGATTAAAACCAGCGAACTGGATAACGATCAGGTGCGTCGCAAGGCGTTTCTGGCCAATGTCCGCAAGGCTCTCGGGCATGATCCCGAGAAGCCGTCTCCGAAACCTGATTCCCGCCCGCAGCGACTGGATCGTCTGCTTCGTCAGGTTGAAATTGACAGTCCGCAATTGGTCAGTCGTTGGATGGAAAAGGCCCGCTCCAACGGCATGACAGTGGTTCAGGCTGACGTCCAATCAGCCGCAGATTCGGTGATTGATTATCTCAGGCAGCAACAGGTGCGTTCCGTGATGATCAACTTTTCCACCAATCCCGCTCCGTCATTGGAGTCATGCCTGGCGCAGGCGGGGTTTGAATTGCATCATTGGGGCGATACCGACTGCGTGGAAAAAGCTTTTCAATGTGATGCAAGCGTCACCGATTGTCGGTGCGCCATGGCGGACAGCGGCGGGTTTCTCGTCTGGTGTGATTCAGGTTTCGGGCGGTCGACGACTTTGACGACGGCCGTCCATGTTGTATTGTTACCGGAAGATCTGATTATGGCGGATCTGATCGACGCGATCCCCCGCATGGCCGCGGATAATCATGGAGCCATTCCGTCATATGCGGTGGTCATCAACGGCCCAAGTAAAACCAGCGATATTGAGATGAAGCTGGTAACCGGGGTGCATGGGCCCAAATATGTGTGTGCCGTCGTTATGAAACGGTGACGCCGCCGTAATGTACTCTCATGGTGATGTCAATCGCCGGCGAAAACGGTTTCAGCCGGATGATATGTAACCGAATCCGTATTTCGGTGTGCTTTTACGCGGAGGTACCTGATTATGGCAGAAACACTTCGTCCCAACGTGGCCCAATTTATCAAAGGCCCGCTTCAGCACTACATCAACGGCCAATGGCGGCCGAGTAAAGATGGTGCTGTGGATGACGTCATTGATCCGTCAACGGGTAAACCGATCTGCAAAGTTGCGATGGGAGGGGCCGATGAAATTGACGCAGCCGTGGCAGCGGCACACGGAGCGTTTCACTCCTGGGCGTCCAAAACGCCAAATGAACGGAGTGTGATGCTGCATCGTCTCGCGGATTCGCTTGAGAAGCATGCAGCCGACTTGGCCCAACTGGAGTCCCTGGACGTCGGCAAAGCAATCGTCAACAGTGAAGGTTTTGATATTCCCTTTGGTGTGGAAGGAACCCGTTATTTTGCTGATCTGGCCGTCCGAGCTCTGTATGATATCCCGCTGGGAATCAAGAATATCGAGGCGCGGGTGCATCGGGTTCCCTACGGTGTCTGCGGGTTCATTTTTCCATGGAACTTTCCCTATGATCTGTTGATCTGGGGTGTGATGCCGGCCTTGGCTGCGGGGAACACTGTCGTGGTGAAACCCTCAGAGGTCACGCCGCTGACAACTCTTTATGTCTGTAAATTGGCCTCGGAAGTGGGCATACCTCCCGGTGTCATCAACGTGGTAGTCGGCACCGGTGCAAAGGCCGGCAGCCCATTGACGGCTCATCCACTCGTCAAGCGTATGTCGTTTACCGGTTCACCGGGTGTCGGCAGGATCATCGGGGAAGTATGCGGCAAAAATCTCAAGCCCTGCAAATTGGAACTGGGCGGCAAAGGTGCGGCCGTGATTTTCGACGATGTGGATGTCAACACCACCGCCGAGAAACTGGCCGCAGCCATTACGCTCAATACCGGTCAGGTTTGCTGCACGGCCACACGTTGGATCATCCATGAAAAGATCTACGATGATCTGGTCTCCAAAACCAAGGAAAAGCTCAAAGCGATACGGGTTGGTCCGGCTCTGGATCGAAACACGCAAATGGGACCGCTGGTCAGCCGTGTGCAACTTGACCGCGTCACCCATTACATCGAGAACGGCACCAAACAGGGTGCGACATTACTTCTGGAGCCGCAGACCTTGAAGGTGACCGGGCATGAGGGCGGTTTTTACGTCACACCGAGTCTGCTTGCCGGGCCGAGCGACAACATATGCTGCCGCGAGGAAATCTTCGGCCCGACCGCCTACGTGCTGAAATTTAAGGATGAGGAAAGTGCGGTTAAAGAGGTCAACAGTCTTTCCTACGGCTTGGCCAATAGTGTTTGGAGCAGCGATCTCAAGCGAGCCCATCGAGTCGCCGAACGAATGGTGGCCGGAAATAGCTGGATCAACGCCCATAATGTATTCGCGTATGGGCTGCCCTATGGCGGTGTGAATCTCAGCGGAATGGGCGGAGGCGTCAACAGCCCCGAAACATTCAACGACTATTTGCGATCGCAGACCATCGCCCGACCGCTGTAATCGTTTGGCTTAAGCTGCCGTCAAAGAAATGAAGCGTGCACTTTCCCGGTGCACGCTTTTTTTTGCCGCACTAAGTCGGATTGGGTGATGCTGAAACCTGCGCCCACCCGTCCGTAATCTTATTTCACGATCCCGTATCATCGCCGTTATCTTCACCACCCGGCAATTCGGCGGGGGTAAAATCTGCAGCGCTCCCCGGTATCACTTGCAATTTCTGAGTATGGGCCATCAGGAATTCAATTTGCGGCTTCGGCGGGTTATCGCTGATGGCGCGGCGGAGCGTCTTTTCCGCCCAGTTTACATACGTGCGGCGCGAAACATGCGTAATAATTAATAGCTCATTCTCCAGCTGGGGCAGAGCTTCAATCAAATCCTGCACATGTAGGTGCTTGCCTACAGTCGCCCGTCGCCGATGGTTGGGATCGAAAAACGTGCATTCGCTGATGAGCACCCGCGCGTGTCGGACATCAGGATGGAATAGAGTCTCAGGAAGTGTCGTATCACCGGTGTACGAAACCAATGGGATATCGAGGGTATAAGTGATCTTCTCGCCGCGAGCCTTCATATCCCGCAGCACGTGACCGGGTAACTGCTGCGCTGCGAGTTCAGGCTTGAGTTTTTCGCGGCGGTCGATAAGCGTGTATCCAAGTGACGGGACGGTATGGCAAGTGGGGAACGCCCGGACGATCAATCCTTTGCGCAATTCAAACTCTTCGCCGCTCGACATCGGAATCAGGCGGTGTGCGATCGCTTTACCTTCCAAGCGACCGAAAGCCTCAATCATTGCCGTGACCGCATCCGCGATTGGGCGTGGACATATGACCGTGCCCGGGCACATTCCTTGAAAAAAGCGTTGCGAAAGGTAGTACGCCAATCCGCCGGAATGATCCATATGACCGTGGGTCAGCAAACAGAAATCGCTGGTCAGCACCGGGCGGGGACATTTACCGATATCGAAAACGACATTGAGTTCCGGTATCTGCACGGCGGTTTCTTCGCCCGCCACGCTGTAACCCAGAATATGGAAGTAGGGGGTCTTGATGCAGGCCAGCGGCGGCAGCAGGGGTACTCCCCCTTTATCGTTGCCGCCGGTCAAATTTCGCGGGGCCTTTGGATTCTCAGAGTCAGTTTCGTCGGCCACCATAGTGGGTTTATCCTCATTCATAGACAGCATTACACCGCTTTCGAGGCTCGCTGTCGATACCATCGATTTCGATCCATGGTGGGATCGCGGGGACTAAATCGAGAACTCCGCGCGGTGACGCCGTAGGATCATCATCTCAAAGAGCAGGAAAATTTCGCTATCCCTTGTTAATTTTGTTGAAAGCAGTTGCAATAGCGGAGTTGTAAAATTGAGGTGCACTGGTTCTCACGTGGAGAGTATACGCAATGGGTCTTATGGAAGTCAGAAATCCGACGGCCGCCTGGAAAATTCAGGATTCAGCGGAAACCTATGGGATCGAACATTGGGGTAAAAATTACTTCACGATTAACGCGGACGGTAACGTAGCGATTCATCCGGAAAAAGATCCGAATCGATCCATTGATCTCAAAAGACTCATCGATCAACTTCAACTGCGCGGCATTCAGCTGCCGGTACTCATACGCCTGAGTGATATTCTGAGGCATCGTCTTTTTGAGATGCACACTGCGTTCCAGAATGCCATTTCTGAAAACGGGTATGGTGGCAAATATGCGTGTGTATATCCGATCAAAGTCAATCAGCAGCGGCATGTTGTGGAGGAAATCCTCAATATCGGCACGCAATATGGGTGGGGGTTGGAAGCGGGCAGCAAGCCGGAATTGCTGGTGGTACTCGCACTGACCAACGGACGCGACACTCCGATCATCTGCAACGGATTCAAGGACGATGAATTCTGCGAAATGGTCGTCCTCGCCCAGAAACTGGGAAAAAATATCATTCCGGTGGTTGAAAAATTTACCGAACTCGAACTGCTCATCAAATACGGCCAGAAACACGGTGTGCGGCCGAAGATGGGCATTCGTGTGAAACTCTCGGCCCGTGGCAGCGGTCGGTGGGAGTCATCGGGGGGCGTGCGAAGCAAATTCGGCCTTTTTGTCGCGGAGATTATCAAGGCATTGGAATATCTCAAGGAACGCGACATGCAGGATTGCCTGAAACTGCTTCATTTTCATCTCGGCAGTCAGATTACGAACATTCGCACCGTCAAAAACGCACTCAATGAAGCCGCCCGGGTTTATGCAGAATTGGTGCGGGCCGGCGCCGGTATGGAATACA
>JAJZNY010000029.1 GCA_021852245.1 Planctomycetota bacterium
GTTTTCACGTGGAAAGTTCTGGTGG
This sequence comes from Planctomycetota bacterium, assembly GCA_021852245.1. Next base: position 26 of record JAJZNY010000029.1, read on the forward strand.
CAGTAAGTTGGGCCGTATGTCCGATTCAGTTAATGCATACAGCCCCGAGTTTCTTGATTCGCTTTATTCCCAATGGCAAAAAGACCCCGGATCGGTCGACCGGCAGTGGGATTGGTTTTTCCGCGGTTTTGACTTGGCGGCCGGAGCCCCTCCCCGGGCGGTCCTTTCACCGGCGGATGAGGCTGGAGCAACGGTCCTTGCCGTCGGCGATCTGATTCACAGCTACCGGGAGATGGGGCACCTGATTGCCAATCTGGACCCGTTGGGAAATAACACGCTTCGCCACCCGCTGCTGGAGCTTTCAGAATTCGGTCTGACGGAAGCGGACCTGGATCGCACCGTCGCAACAGGCACCTTCGGCGGCGGCGCACCGGTGCCGCTGCGGCAGTTGATTGAGATGCTCCGCACCACGTATTGCGGCACGCTTGCGGTCGAATATATGGACATTCGCGATCCGGCCCAGCGGGCGTTTCTGCAGGAGGGGATGGAACCGATCCTCAATAAACCCGCACTCACCGCTGAGAAACGCAAAGCGATTCTGGCTCGCATTATCGCCGCGGAGGAATTTGAACAATTCCTCCAGCGTCGGCATCCGACGGTGAAGCGATTCTCCATCGAAGGTGCGGAATCCCTCATCCCCCTGATGGATGAATTGATTGATACCGCCTCGGAACTCGGGGCCGATGAATTAATAACCGGCATGGCGCATCGGGGCCGACTCAACGTGCTGGCCCATATCTTCCGCAAACCTTACGAAGTCATCATGAGCGAAGTGATGGATCGGCCGCAGAAGTCGCAGGGGGATGGGGATGTCAAATACCATCTCGGTTACGCATGCGACATCATCACCGGCTGTGGCAAGCAGATGCACCTTTCCCTGGCATCGAACCCGAGCCATCTGGAGATTGTGGATCCGATTGTCGAAGGAATTGTCCGCGCCAAGCAGAATCGCAAGGGAGATGTGGACCGACAGCAGGTGATTCCCGTGCTCATCCATGGCGATGCGGCTTTCACCGGTCAGGGTGTCGTGGTGGAAACGCTTTACCTTTCAGAGCTGGAGGCGTATCGCACCGGCGGTACCATTCACATTATTGTCAACAATCAGATCGGCTTTACAACCGATCCGAAGGACGCCCGGTTCACCCGCTATCCTTCCGATGCCGCCAAGGCGATTCAGGCGCCGGTGTTTCATGTCAACGGTGATGACCCGGAAGCCGTGGTCCACGCCGCCCGGCTTGCGATGGCGTTTCGGCAGAAATTCAAAGCGGATGTGATTATCGATCTGGTGTGCTACCGCCGCCGCGGCCACAATGAACTTGATGATCCGTCAGTAACCCAGCCACTGATGTACGAAACCATTTCCAAGCACAAAACCACCCGCGAGTTATACGCCGAGCGGCTTCTTGCAGAGCAGGTGGCGTCTTCGGCGGAACTGGATCAGATGGCCCACAGCATTCGCGATCGGCTCGATAAATCGCACGAATACGCCAAGACTTTCAAACCGACGGAAAGCGCACCACCGACGCACGGCCCGTGGAAGGACCTGCTGAAAGTACCCGCGAAGATTGCGGACTGGCGGGCCCCCACTGCCGTACCGGAAGCCAAACTCGTTGAAATCACCCGACAAATCTGCAAGTTCCCCGATCACTTCACCCCTCATCCCAAAATCGCCCAGATGTACAAGGCGCGGCTTGATGCCGTTGTCAGCGGCTCGGGTATTGACTGGGGTACGGGCGAAATGCTCGCCATCGGTTCATTGCTGGATGCGGGCACATGGGTGCGGCTCACCGGGCAGGATGTCTGCCGGGGCACGTTCAGCCACCGGAATGCGGTCATCTACGACCATAAGACGGGCGAGGCGTATTCACCGCTGGTGGCGTTTGCGGGTAACCGCTCGCGATTTACCATCATCAACACCATGCTCTCGGAGCTGGCGGTGGTCGGGTTTGAATTCGGTTTTGCATCCGCCGACCCGATGGCCTTGGTGATGTGGGAGGCCCAGTTCGGCGACTTTGTGAACATGGCCCAACCGATCATCGATCAATTCATCGTCAGCGCGGAAACCAAATGGGGTAAATACAACGGATTGGTGATGCTGCTGCCTCACGGCTATGAAGGCCAGGGGCCCGAGCATTCGCACGCCCGGCTGGAGCGATTCCTGCAGCTTGCCGCCGAGGACAACATCCAGGTTTGCAATCCGACAACCCCGGCGCAGTATTTTCACCTGCTGCGGAGGCAGGTACTCCGCGCATTCCGTAAGCCGCTGATTGTGATGGCACCCAAGAGCCTGCTGCGAGCCAAGCAGGCGGTTTCTGAACTTAAGGAATTTTCGCACGGACAGTTTGAGGAGATCATCGACGAGACGCACCCGATCGACCGGTCGCGCGTCCGCCGGGTGATCATGTGTTCAGGAAAAATTTATTACGAATTGCTTGCCGAACGCCAGAAGCACCGCATCGAAGATATTGCGATTCTGCGTCTGGAGCAGATATATCCGTTCCACGCCGAACGCCTGACGGAAATCGCCCGGACGTATCCCAAGGGGGTGGAGATGTTCTGGGTGCAGGAGGAACCGCGGAACAACGGCGTCTATCCGTTCATCGGAGCCAAGCTCCATTATCACTGGCCGGGCATGCAGAAACTGGTGTATATCGGGCGCAAACCGTCGAGTTCGCCGGCGGCCGGATCGCACGAACGGCATGTGCAGGAGCAGGCGGAGATTATCGCCAAGGCGCTGAGCATTCAGCCACCGGCTTCAAAAACGCCGGCACCGGCCTCGAAGATTGTGCAGCCCAGCGATGTTGAAGTGCGCGAAGGTGTGCCCATTGCCAAGTAGTCGGAGATTCGATCTTAGAGCTGAAACTCCCGGGACGGGCGTCCCTTACGCGTTTGCATGATGACCTCCGGGCGCGTTATCGTGCTGATGGTCATGATTTTTGGTTTGCAGGATGTTGATTTATGCCCTCTACCGTTATTGATCTTCAAGTCCCCGGGTTGGGGGAATCGGTTACAGAAGCCCGCATCGCCAACTGGGTGAAAAGTGACGGGCAATTCGTCGGCCCGGATGATGTGGTGGCCGAACTGGAAACTGATAAAGCGACCGTTGAATTGCCGGCAGGTAACTCGGGCGTTTTGCGGATCGTCTGCAATCAGGGAAAGACGGTTAACGTCGGCGATGTGATCGCCCGCATTGAGCCCGGCGCGGCCCCCAAAGCTGCGGCGGATGCCCCGCCGACTTCAGCCAAGCCGTCGACCGAAACCAAATCGTCAGCACCGGTACCTGCCCCAGCCGCCACAAAATCCGCAGGGGATAAACCGCTGGCCCCGTCCGTGCAACGGCTGGTGACTGAAAATCAGCTTGATGCGTCAAAGATCCCCGCCACAGGGCCCGGCAACCGCATCACGAAGGGAGACGTGCTGCAATTCATCGGCGCAAGCAATATTTCGACCGCCGATGCCGCCGCAGGGCAACAATCGCGTGATGCCCGGAATTCCAATTCCGTCCGCACGCCCCCCCGCGAGGCGCCCGCTTCCGATGAAGAAACGCGTGTCGAATTGAGCAAACTGCGGGAAACCATCGCCAAAAGGCTGGTCGAGGCCCAGCACACCGCCGCCATTTTGACAACATTCAATGAAATTGACATGTCGGCGGTGATGGCACTGCGGGAAAAATACAAGGAAAAATTTGAAAAGACCCACAGCGTCGGCCTTGGATTTTTATCCTTCTTCGGCCGCGCGGTCTGTGCCGCCGCCAAGGCCGTCCCGGCGGTCAACGCTCAACTACAGGATAAAACGATCGTCTACAAACATCGCATGCATCTGGGCGTTGCGGTGGCGACGGAAAAGGGATTGGTTGTACCCGTTGTGCGGAATGCCGACCGGATGTCGATGGCACAGATTGAATTGGAAATCAAACGTCTTGCCACCAAGGCCCGCGAAGGCAAGATCGCGATGGATGATCTGACCGGCGGCACCTTCACCATCACCAACGGCGGCGTTTTCGGATCGCTGATGTCGACACCGATTCTCAATCCGCCGCAGTCGGCCATCCTCGGGCTGCACAAAATTGAAAAACGTGCGGTGGTGGTGAACGATCAAATTGTCATCCGCCCGATGATGTACGTGGCGTTATCGTATGATCACCGAATTATTGACGGGCAGCAGGCGGTGACGTTTCTGGTGCACGTCAAGGAATCGCTCGAAGATCCGTCGCGGCTGTTACTTGAAATCTGACCGCAGCGGTCTTCCCTCGATGCCGGAGAATCTTACGCATGCGACAGCGTCCGCGAAACACGCTCCCATCCTCATCCGCAGAGCGGTGGCCGCGGTTTGCGGGTTCGGCATCATCCGCCGCCGGGGTCACCCAGGGCCTTGCGCGGCAGAATGTGCTCCATGAGAATGAGTTGGTCATCCTCATGCTTCGCCCGTCGGTCTGGTATATTCTCGTGACGAGTTCGACGTATATCGTCGTGGTGCTTTCGCTGGCACTGCTTTCTGAAACATCGGCGGTCATCGGAAGATTGATCAGTCTTCCGACCATGGCCACCATCACCGGCATTCTGGTGTTCTGCCGATTGCTTTACGGAGTGATGGAATGGATCGGCCATCACTATATTCTCACCAATTGCCGACTGATTACGATTCAGGGCCTTCTGCAGCCTCAAATCACGCAGACGGTGCTGGGTCGCATCGCCGATATTTCGCGCAAGGAATCGATACCGCAGAAAATTTTACGTACCGGTACCCTCACCTTCACCATCGAGGCGGTTCAATCGCAGGGCCTCACCTGGCAGTGGATTCGATCACCGCAGAGGGTGGAGCAGCAGATACGCCAGGCGATCAGCCGCTATCGAGGAAAAATGGGGGGATAGGACTCATCGGTCTGGGATTCCCTCCTAAGCACATCGCGCAAGGTAATGCAGGGCAGGTGCGGAAGGTCATTTCAATCTGTTTCCGAGGATTGACTCTTCCGGGGTTAAGTTTATGATGGGTATGCGGCGAAGAACGTGGCGATATCCGTCGCGGCACGCAGTAATTGTTATGCCTGATTTGCAAGGGGCCTTACCGCCATGCTGAAGGATAAGGAAAAAGATACGGCGCCGATCAAGCTGACCCGTGACGGTGAACTGACCATCGTCGAATTCAATGTCCGTAAATTGCTTGAAGAAAATGAAATTACGGAAATGGGTCGGCAGCTTACGTCCTATATCGAAAGCCAACTGAAGCCCAAAATCATCATTTCCTTTGCAGGCGTCGATCACCTTTCTTCTTCGGCGCTGGGCACCCTGATTACCGTTAATTACAAAGTGCGGGAACGCGACGGCCAACTCCGTCTGTGTTCCATCAATCCGCAGATATACGAGGTTTTTCTCATCACAAAACTTAACAAACTCTTCCGCATCTTTCCGACAATGGAGGAAGCGAAGGCGTCATTGGAAAAACCTTCGTCGTAAGACGTGATCGTCGGCAGGTCGAAGCACCCGCCGTTGTGACATGAAT
>JAJZNY010000207.1 GCA_021852245.1 Planctomycetota bacterium
GTTCCACGACACAGATGATGCCATGGTCGCGGCGTGGATTGGCGCAGATGTCGCACGGGTCATTTTCCGTAAGATGGTAACAAATGCTGCAATGCCGAACCTGATCTTTCACCGCCAGAATGGCATTTGCCAGCTTCGCAGCGTCCTCACGGCTTCCCTTGAGAATGTGAAATACGATTCGCTCGGCGGAGCGCGATCCGATGCCGGGAAGCTGTCCGAACAGATCGAGGAGGGTTTTCACGGCCGTACTGTATGCGTGTCGATTATCCGGCATTTTTAATCACTTCTACCCTTGTCCCAGCATGGATCGCATGGCATTGAGATCGATATCGCCCATGGATTCCTGCATTTTCGCCTGCACTTCCGCCTGTACCGCTCGCAGGGCAGCATTGGTAGCTTCGCGGCATATATCGGATAACCGCGCCGGGTCTGAAAATGGCGCAGTGGGTCCAAATTCAAATGAAATGATCTCCAATCGACCGTTGGCTGAAACTCGAACGGCCTCATCCCCGGCAGAACCAGTCGCATGAATAAAGGGAAGTGTCTTCTGGAATTCCGCCAGCCGACTCTGCATTTCTTTTGCCTTGGCCATCATGGGCCCCAGCTGTGAAAGTGCTTTGATTGAATCAAACATTAAGCAACCTCAAATAGGGTTATCACGTCTTATTATGGCGCCATTCCCGTATGTCTGCCTGACGGCAGATTTAGAAAATGGCAGCCTACCTTCCGATTTGATAATAACGCCTCCGAGCTGGTTATACCAAGCTTTGGAATTTGCATCCCGACGCGGGTGGATGGAATTTCAACTGCTCAGCCTGATGATGGCTGACCAGTGCCTGTGAGCAAAATTGGATAATTGGGGAATAAATTCTTACCCCCGGTGCACTTCATCACCGTGGAAGCGAATCGTGACGTTGATCCGCTCAGCCACACTGAAACTGTCAACCGTTTCTTTTTTGGAGAGGAAATCATGACTCACAAAGCAAAATGGATCGCTTTGACCGCCTGCTGCATATTGGCGATGGCGACATCATCAAAACTGATGGCATCCGTCTCGGCCGTTGGAACCATTTCAGACACGCCAATTACCAGCGGCACCGACATGGGTGATTACAACTACACCATTGACTTGACCAATACCGGGAGTCAGAGCATCGACTTTCTCTGGTTTGCCTGGACACCTGGACAGGACTACCTCTACTCTACGCCGCTTTCAGCCTCAGCCCCGACTGGTTGGACAACCAACATTCTGCCCGTGGGCGGGGGAAGTGGGGCATCCATTCAATTTTCAAGTACCAGCATGTCCATCGCATCGGGAAATTCTCTGGACTTCAGTTTCATTGCAGCCGACACCCCGAGCATGGTCTATTCAGACAGCTCTTACTGGTTCCCGGGTACACCGGTCGGCACCTCGGTCGTCTACAACGGCGCAGCCTTTTCAACGCCCAGTGATACGATCGTTGTCACACCAACGCCGGAACCTGCTTCTCTTGCGTTGCTGGGCTTAGCTGCCGCTGCCTTGCCGTTTCGTTGGCTCACACGCCGCAGATTTGTCGGATAAAATATCAGAGCACCGGCCAGACAAGGTGATTGCGTGTCGGCACACGAGCATCGTCTCCTTTATGAGAGGCTGGTTCATGCGCACTGGCGCGAGCTCTATGCTTATGCCTACCGGCTTCTTTGCAGTCGGGTGGAAGCGGAAGACGCCGTCCAACACACATTTCTGCAGGCGTGGATATCCATCCGCCAGGTGCAGAATGTGTCATCACCCCGCGCTTGGCTTTACACCGTCCTGCGGCGAACCTGCTGGCGGCTGATGGAGCGATCAAACGACGCCGTAGCGCCGCCTTTGGCCGATATAGCGGATCGAAATGACCATCACCGTCACATCGATGAGGAGGATTTGGTTTCGAACGCTTTGAGTCAGTTGGAACGTAAATTTCGCGATCCTTTTCTGATGGTGGCGATGGAGGGACTCACCTGCCGGGAGGCCGCGCGGGAATTGGGCATCCCATTGGGTACGGTTTTATCGCGTATTGCCCGCGCGCGTGAGAGGTTAGAATACCTCATGGCCCAATCGCATGACTCGAGGGAAGTGCGGACGACTGAACAAAAGCGCGCGTCGGATGAGGCCGGATCGGGAGGTGATCGATGAATCACCTGCACTTTCGCAAATTAATCTCTGCCGTTGCATGCCTCCGTCGAGATGACCCTCTTCGAATAAAAGCTCAGGAGCGACTCAAGACTGCAACTGACGAAACGCAGAAGCAAGCCGCGCGGACCTTTGCGCGTCAGGATCAATTATCGCAAAAGCTGGCAAGTTCTCCGCCGCCGGAAAATCTCCCCGCAAAGTTACTCGATATTCCGCATCGACATCAGCCGGGTTCCAATCGCCGACCTTTTCTTCATATCCATTGGCTGAAGCTGGCATGTGCCGCAGCGCTGGTCATTGCATCATGGATCGCCGTTCGGCTGGTACTTGAGCACAACTTATCCGTGCGCCGGTATGCGTTGGCCACATCATTGGCTCACCTGAAACTGCCGAAACTCTCCGGCACCGCGCCTCATGTCCGTCGGTCTGCCCGGGCCGTCGCTGCGCAACTCCATCTGGGATTCAAAGCCGAAATTCCCCATTATGTCGGCTATCGCCTGACGGGCTTCGCTGTCAAGGCTGTGGGGGGACAAAAGGGGCTTGTCACCTCTTGGCGCAACGAGTTGGGGCGACCCTGCACACTGGTGCAGTTGCCCGGTTCATTGGCACAAAAGCTGTCGGTTAATAAGCCCGTGGTCATACATGTGAAGAATTCAACCGGATTGATCATCGCGACGGTAACGGTCTGGAAGGATGATCGCGCTGGGTGCACGTGGGCGGAAATATTACCCGGAGATGTCAACTTTTACTTTCCGCGACTGACGCTGCACGGGCAGCCGATCTGACCAGTTGACCGACGGCAATCAATCCGTCAATCAGCCAGTGCCAACAGTGCATGCAAATCCAAGGGCTTGGTAAAAATATTTAGACGGCCGTCGGCAAGCTTGGGCCACTGTGCACGCGGGCGATCCCAATACAATTCCACTCCATTGGAATCCGGGTCTTCAAAATAAACCGCCTCACTTACGCCATGATCTGCGGCTCCGACAAACGTAGTTTCAGCCTCAATCGCCCGTTTCACGGCAATAGCAAGATCGCGCCGCGTTAGATATAGAATCGCAAGATGATAGATGCCGGTTGATCCCGGCGGTGGGGGGCTGCCACCACGGCTCTCCCAGATATTTAGTCCGATGTGATGGTGGTAGTCGCCAGCGCCGAGAAATGCCGCAGAATCGCCCATTTCCGCCATCAGGCCAAATCCGAGCACATCGCGGTAAAACTTTACCGCCCGCTGCAGATCGGCAACTTTCAAATGGACATGGCCGATGCGCGCATCCGCAGGCGCACGATAATCTCCCAACGGCGCGATCTTCGTCATTATGCATTCACTCCGATTACGGTCAAGAAAGAGAAAGCCGGTACTAAAAATTAATCCCGGCGATCCCCGCATACACCCCAGTTAATGCCGTAATAATCACCACCGCACCGACGAGCCATGCGTACCACCCCTTGAGTCGCCACCGCTCCGGTAAGGTGCGCAGGGCCAGCAGATACAGAAAGCCGAGAACAATCGGCAGCAGGAGTGCATTCATCACCTCGACCCCGACCGTCAACTTCACCAGGTTGATTCCTGAGAGCACGATCCCCGCACCGACGAGAAGGCTCAGAAGGTAGACGGCATAAAACCACGGTGCTTCGAACGGATGATTGGCCAATGATCGTTTGTAACCGGTCACCTCCCCCAACCCCCATGACGCAGTCAGTGATACGACGATGGTGGCCACCAGCGCCGCGCCGAGCATCCCCAGCGAGAAAATGGCGCGACCCCACCAACTCCCTAGAATCGGCGTCAGCGCGCTGGCGATCTGCTGCACCGTGTCCAGCGGCACATTGGGATTTTTCAGTCCGATGGTGGCCGCGGTAAGAATCAGCACTGCTGACATGATGATCTGCGTCACCGTGGCGCCAATGGCGGTGTCCACCCGCTCGGCCTTCATATGACTTTCATTGAGCCCTTTATCAATGACCGCGGACTGCTGATAGAAAATCATCCACGGCATGATGACGGCACCCACGTTCCCGGCAATTAGAAAGAGATAATTGGAATCGCCCAGCGGTTGGTGTCCGATTGCGGTGACCATCGCATGCAAAGAAGGGTGCGAAACTGCGGCCACCGCTACAAATGCGAGTTCAAATAGCCCGATGAGAATGGCAATCACTTCCACCTGCCGATACGTTCCGGTGGCGACGACGATGACCATAAATAAAACGGTCATGGAGATGCTGATCCACGGAGGGACGCCGAAAAGTTGCCCGACGCCCTCGATGCCTGCAAATTCCGTCAGCAGTGCCCCTACGCATGAAACCATGAGAGTGGAGACAGACAGCCAGGCCCACCCCTTACCGAAATGTTCGGATATCAACTCCCCGTGTCCCTTCTGAGTCACAAGTCCAAGCCGGACGGCGAGCTCCTGCGCGATGAAGAGAATCGGGATGAGAATAAGCTGAAAAATCAGCAGGCTGTAGCCGAACTGGGCACCGCTTTGTGCCGCGGTAATGACGCTCCCCGCATCCGTGTCGGCAAGCATGACGACTAATCCCGGGCCTGCCACAAGAAGCAGGAGTTTCCAGAATGGGAGCGGCTTCCGGCTCAACTTCCCATCCGTGGCGGGGGCATTAGCTGCGTTCAAGGGCTTGGGGCTGTGGTCTGGCGCCGCCGCTTTTAATTGAGAATCAGTCGGCATTTATCACTCCGTCGCGACCGAAAAATAGCGCCTTATAAATGAGAATCAGTCTCATTAGCGGCGATGGATCAGTTTATACTGGAAATGAGATTAAATCTCAACTATCAATGGGAATCTCCGTCCATAGCCCACAGCCGCGACCGCTCCGGCAGCCTTTTCAGGGAAAACTCTGCCGCTTGGGAGTCATTCTTCCTCTGCCGGAAATAAAAAAGGGCGAACGATCTGGTAATCGCCCGCCCAAATTTGAGCATCGAAAAAACTCAACCGGCCGTCAGAACAATCCAATCGACGATGGCAGTTCGGGGTTGACGATATTGAGAATGCGGAGTCCGGTCGATCCATTGGCTCCGGGTGAATTCACCGGTGCCCCTGCGACGTTACTGTTGATTTGAATCGTGTCAACGTGACCATCGAAGAACAGCGCATTGGCCTCGCCGGTGCTTGGGCTTGATGACATATGCCGATATCGCATACCCGTCACATTGTTGATGCTGTTGGGTATCACAATATCTTCATTGGTCGTCTCGCCGGAAACAAATCCATTCGCCGGTACCATGTAGTTCGGATCATTCATGTAGGGATGTGCATTTCCCGGCGTATTGGCATTGTTGTCCGCGATCCAATCACTCATGATCGGCCACGAGCCGCCCCAGC
>JAJZNY010000014.1 GCA_021852245.1 Planctomycetota bacterium
GGGCTGGGTAAGGCGATTACTGAAAAGCCGCGGCTCGAAGCGGCGGTAAAAGAGCTTACGGCCATCTCCGGACAGAAGGCGGTCATCTGTCAGGCTCGCAAGAGTGTGTCGAATTTCAAACTCCGTCAGGGAATGGAAATCGGCGTGAAGGTAACCCTTCGTGGGCAGAAGATGTGGGAATTTCTCGATCGGCTGATTTATCTGGCCATTCCGCGTGTTAAGGACTTCCGTGGGCTGAACCCGAAAGCATTTGACGGGCGGGGTAATTATAATTTGGGCCTCACGGAACAGTCGGTATTCCCTGAAGTGCACGGCGATCAGGTGACGTTCCATCAAGGGTTGAACATCACCATCGTGACGACGGCGGAAAATAATGTCGCCGGCCACGCGCTCCTGCAGCACTTGGGCATGCCGTTCACGCGGGATCAGGCGGCTGATAAATCGGCCGCACGGAAGGCCGGGTAAGCGGGTAAAGTTGAGCCGCAGAGTGCGGCCGGATATGGATTTGTTGCCAATTAAGTGAGTATGTATGTCAACTAAAGCATGGAAATTGCGGTATCAGAAGCGTAAAGAGACGGTCGCCAAATATGCGGAAGTGCGGAAGCGGCTCAAAAAGGAAAAGAACTATTTGGAACTTTCCATGCTTCCACGCGATGCGAGCCCCACGCGGGTGGCGAACCGCTGCGAGCTTACCGGGCGTCGGCGCGGCTATTACCGGAAGTTTCGGATGTCGCGATTAATGCTTCGGCAATTGGCCCTGGAAGGGAAGATACCGGGACTCAAAAAAGCCTCCTGGTGATCGTCTTGGATGGAATAGCCTGTTATCAGGCGGATTTTGATTGAATTGGACGGGTTAATAAACCTGACCGGAAAGCGAAGAAGACAAACATGACCGACACAATCGCGGACATGCTTACCCGAATTCGAAATGCAGCTCATGCCCGACACAAGACGGTGGACGTGAAAAATTCGCGCATTTGCGAAGGCATTGCGAAAGTACTCAAGGAAGAAGGGTACATTGAAAATTATCATGTACTCGATGACGGCACCCGCCAGGGATTGATCCGCATCACCATCAAGTACACGATTGATGGTCAATCGCTCATCCGTCATGTCGACCGCGTGAGCAAGCCGGGTTGCCGCATTTATCGCAGCGTGAAGGAATTTCCGCGGATACTCAACGGAATGGGCATCTCGGTACTTTCGACGAGCCGGGGCGTTTTGAGCGATCGTCAGGCACGGCAACAGAATATCGGCGGCGAATTGCTGGCGACGATCAGTTGATCAGGTTTTGCCAGGCAGGAGTATGACGGGACAGAAACTGCGAGTTGTTAATGAGTCATCGGCCGTTGGAAGCGGCGTGAACCACAAGAGGTTGTTATGAGTCGAATTGGAAAAAAGCCCATTGTTTTGCCGTCGAATGTGAAGGTAAATCTTCAGGGGCGGAACATTACCGTTGAAGGTCCCAAGGGGAAGCTGACCTTGGAGCATCATGCCAATGCCCGGGTTTCGGTTGTTGACGCGCCGGCGCCCGCCAAGGGGAAACAGGTGGTGGTGGAACGGGTCAGCGACGAGAAAATCAGCCGGGCGGTGCACGGGCTTACGCGGGCCCTGCTGGCCAATATGATCAAGGGAGTGACCGACGGCTATACCGCAGAGCTTGAAATTCAAGGCGTCGGTTACAAAGCGGAACTTCAGGGTAAGTCGCTGGTGCTATCGGTGGGTTTCGCGAATCAAATTACCCATGCGGTTCCGGATGGACTGACGGTCAAACTCGAAGGCCAGGGAACGCGGGTCAACATCAGCGGAATTGATAAGCAGCTCGTCGGGCAGTTTGCCGCCGATGTCCGCAGCACCCGCAAGCCGGAACCGTATCTGGGTAAGGGGATTCGCTATGTGGGTGAAGTGGTGAAGCGCAAGGCGGGCAAACAGTTTGCCGGTGCCGGTGCCAAGTAAGAATCATTCATTACCGGTTCGACAGGTTGTGCGGCGAATGGACGCTGCATTTATTATGGGATTATGAATCATGAGTTCGATGCATAAAGTGAAATTGGTTCGGCAGAAGCGACGTAAGGCGCGGATGAAGGGCCTGGTGCGTGGCACCTCGGAACGTCCGCGGCTGCGGGTGTTTCGGTCCATTAAAAATATCTACGCCCAGATCATCGACGACACCGCCGGTGTGACTCTGGTGGCGGCAAGTTCAGCCGAAAAATCATTCCGCGCCGGGGCCAAGCATGGGGGAAATGTGACGGCTGCTCAGCAGATCGGGCGGCAGATTGCGCAGAGGGCCGTTGAAAAGGGGATCAAACAGGTGGCGTTTGATCGTGGTGGATACAAATATCACGGTCGCATCAAGGCTCTGGCGGATGCGGCACGTGAAGGTGGTTTGCAGTTTTAAGGGTAGGCCTTCGGCATGCCGGGGGAAGTGTTCCGGCCGCTGAATGGATTTAATTTTTTCAGGATAAGCTATGACAGATCGGCAACCCATGGATGAAGAACGCGGCTTTGACTCCAGCACGGTCGGTGTATTCCGCAGTGCCAAGGTGGTTAAGGGTGGCAAAAACTTTTCGTTTGAGGCATTGGTCGCATCAGGCGACCGGAGCGGACGCATCGGTCTGGGTTATGCCAAGGCCAAGGAAGTACCGGCCGCAGTTGAAAAAGCCACCAAAGACGCGCGTAAAAATATGATCACGGTGTCGTTGGAGGGCGGAACGATTCCGCATGAGGTTCTGGGCCGATTCGGTGCCAGCCGCATCAAGTTGGTTCCAGCCCGCCCGGGCACGGGCGTGAAGGCTGGACGATTTGTGCGTCCTCTGCTGGAGCTTGTGGGTATCCGGGATGTACTCACCAAGGCGTACGGATCGACCAACAAGAAGAATCTCTGCAAGGCGACTTTGGCGGCGCTGGAGTCGCTTCGGACGCGCGAATCCATTGAAAAAGACCGCGGCGTACCGCTGCAGTAAGGTGCGGCCTGAACCGCTTAACATTGGAGTAACATCACGATGATGATTCATGAAATAACGGAAAAAGCCGGCGCTCATAAAAAGCGCAAGCGTGTCGGACGCGGTGAGAGCAGCGGTCATGGGAAAACGTCCGGTCGCGGCACGAAGGGAAGTTATTCCCGTGCCGGCGGCGGGCCTGCTTTTGGCAGCGAGGGTGGAAATCTGCCGCTGTTTCGACGTCTTCCCAAGCGCGGCTTCAACAACAACTATTTTGCACAGAAGTTCAGCATCGTGAATGTCGGCGATCTAAACCGCCATTTTACTGATGGACAGACGGTGGATGTTTCCACACTGATTGAAAAGCATCTGGTGCGCGATGAAAAGCTGCCGGTAAAAATCCTCGGCGATGGTGAACTGACGCTTAAATTGAAGGTTGTGGCGCAGAAAATCTCGGCGCAGGCGTCCAAAAAGATTACCGCAGTTGGTGGATCGATTGAACTGCTTGAATTGGATCGTAATAAGTCCAAAGTGGACCCAAAAACGGGCAAATTTAAGCCGCGAAAAGCCTGATCTCGGTCTCTATTTTTGCACTGGTGCTGCACAGCAGGCCTGCCAGCGTTTCCGGTCTTCGGGAGGCTGAGGACAGGTAAATCGGGCAAATGTGACTGTTTTATGCCGATGTGACGGAGATAAGCGCCGACGGCGTTTATCGGTCGAGATCATCGTGCATGACGCTGCTTTTGTCTGAACGCCAAGCCGTGTATTATGGAAGGCTTTGGGATTCTGGCGAGGGAAGTTCGGCTTTCCTTGTCGGTGTCGGCTTGGTCTGTAGAGGGCTTTGTCGGGCTGAATATGTTTACCGGTTCGGCAGGCTCATAGGCTGATCGAGATACAAACCGTCGCCCCCTGAAGGTTGTTCGCGACGTAGGACGAGGTATAACGTTGTTCCGCACACTGGCCAATATTTTCAAAATCCCCGAGTTGCGAAATAAGCTGCTTTTCACCATCGGCATGTTGTGCGTCTATCGCATCGGCTTTTATGTGCCCCTGCCGGGCGTTGATACGCAGATGGTCTCGCAGTTTGTAAATAACAACAGCAGCAGTGCGGTGGGGCAGATATCCAATTATCTGAGTCTGTTTTCCGGCGGCGGCCTGGGGTACAGCACGCTGTTCGGCCTGGGTATCATGCCGTACATCAGTGCGGCTATTATCTTTCAGTTGCTTGGTACGGTGGTCCCTTCACTGGAGAAGCTCCAGAAGGAAGGTGAGCCGGGCATGAGGAAAATCAACGAATGGACACGCTACGCGACAGTCGGCCTCTGCGTGATTCAATCGTTTGTATGGCTGCGGTATTTAACAACAACTTCTCCAAGTCATCCTCATGGATTTCTTTATAAATCCGTTTTCTATAACCACCTTTTCCTTTTCTGGATCACCGGCATCTGTGCCCTGACAGCCGGAAGTATTTTTCTGATGTGGTTGGGTGAACAGATTGACGCCTACGGGATCGGCAACGGCGTTTCGCTGATCATTATGGCCGGTATCGTATCGCGAATCCCCTCGGCGATCAGCGATCTTTGGAGCCACTCCACTTTCCATCTTGGCGGCAGCGCCGTCCATCGCTATGGAATCGGCACCATGCTGTTTCTTATAGCGGCATTTGTGTGCGTGTCGGCTGGTGCCGTTATTCTGGAGCAGGCTCAGCGGCGAATCGCGATCCAACAGGCCAAGCACGTCCGTGGTAACCGCGTCTACGGCGGGCAGCTTCAATACCTCCCGCTCCGGGTGAACCATGGCGGCGTGATGCCCATCATTTTTGCCAGTTCACTGATGTTGATACCCTCGGTTGTGCTTCAGTTGGGGTTCTTTACAGAACATTTCGGCCGCTATGCATGGTTTCAGATATTGGTTGAGAGTATCCAGATCGGCGCTTTTTTCTATATTGTGGCATACGTGGCGATGATCTTCTTCTTCTCCTATTTCTGGAACACGGTGCAGTTCCAGCCGAAGGAAATGGCGGAACAGCTTCAGGATTACGGCAGTTTCATCAAGGGACTGCGGCCGGGCAAACGTACGGCGGAATATCTTGAGAATGTCATGTCGCGCGTTACCTATTGCGGCGCGGCGTTTCTGGCGGTAATTGCCTTGGTGCCGACTGTCGTATCCAATTATCTGGGGATTAATTTCATGATCACGCAGTTCCTTGGTGGAACGGGACTGCTGATTACCGTAAGCGTGATGCTGGATTTTATAAACCGAGTGGAGGCGAATCTTGTCATGCGGAATTACGGCGGTTTGACCGACGGTCCATCGGGGGTGCCGGCTCCGCGGAGGCGCACCAAGGGGCCGCCGTTGGGCGGTGATGTTCGTGAGTCTGCAGCATGAGGCTCGCATTGCTCGGCCCCCCTGGAGCGGGCAAGGGCACGCAGGCAGCACGCATATGTGATGCTTTTGGGTTGCTGCATTTCTCAAGCGGCGATCTGCTCCGGGCGGAAAAGCTGAAGAAAACTCCCGAAGGTCAAAAGATACGTG
>JAJZNY010000184.1 GCA_021852245.1 Planctomycetota bacterium
CGCTTATGTCCGGGGCAGCCGATATGATAAAAGTGATGCAGATCATGGAGGGGCTGAAAATTAATCCCGATGTAAGATCGATAGACTCTGCCGTAGCGCTCCAATGAGGGTATCACCGACCGGGCGACATTGATGGGGATCGCGAAGCCGAGATTATTCGCCTCTTCGGCACCGCGGGTATTAATACCAATGACTTCGCCCTTGAGGTTAATGAGGGGGCCGCCGGAATTTCCGGGGTTGATGGCCGCATCGGTCTGAAGCCAATTATTAAATTGGCCCGTTTCATAGCCGTCGATGTTTGAGGCATTGAAGAAGCGATCGGTGTTGGAAATAATGCCGCGTGTGACGGTTCGGGCCAGACCGTAGGGAGTGCCGATGGCCATCACCGGCTCGCCGAGCATGACGTGCGATGAATTCCCCAGCCGGGCCCATTTGAAATGGGCGTGTTTGGCCTTCAATTCTTTTCGATTAAGCTGGATGAGGGTCAGATCGGTCCAGTGATCGGCTCCAATCCTGCGAGCGGATATCTTCTCGCGATCGGCGAGAATCACTTCAATATGCCGAGCCCGGCCGGCGACATGAAAATTGGTCAGGATTCTCCCCTCGCGGTCGATGATCACCCCGCTGCCGATGGCGCGAAAATGCGTCGCCACGCCACCATGAAATTGCCGCATCACCACATCAATACGAACAACCGCCGGAGAGACCATCGCCAGCGCCCGCTGAACCCGATAACTGGGCTTGGCGCTGATCATCCATCCCGGTTCATAACCACATCCTGCTGTAGCCAACAGCACCAGAGCCGGAATAAACATCAGGATGATGGGGCGTAACACAATACGCAGGGAAAGCCGGGATAAGTTCATCGATTCTCCAGTTCCGTCATAGTTGCCGCCAACCGCCATTGGCTTTCAAAGTGTTGATACCATCACCGGAGCCATGTCCCGATCTGGCGGCTATCAGAGCTGACTTCGAAGCACCATGGTTTTGAGCGGACGATTGTTGGCGTCCACCAGCAGAACACCAGCCTGATGGGTTTGCGCCTCTTCCAAGGTCATCTGGGCGAAAGCCATGATGATAATTTTCTCCCCCGGTTTGACCAGATGTGCCGCCGCTCCGTTGATGCCGATTACGCCCGTCCCTTTTTCGCCGGCGATGATGTAGGTTTCAAAGCGGACGCCGTTGTGGATATCAGCCACCAGCACGCGTTCATTGGGCAGCAGGCCGCTTTTTTTCAGCAGGTCGGTATCAATGGTGATGCTGCCCACATAATCGCGATTTGCCTGAGTAATGATGGCCCCATGGATTTTTGCACGCAACAATGTTACCAACATCAATCCCGTTCCCGACGAACCAACCGAAACGCGAAGACATTCTTCTCCGCACCGATATATCCTAATGGGAAAGTGGGCAATTCGTCGAGCCATCGGCGATTTTGCCTCGATGCGGCCGCGCCGAGAGAGCAGGTGAATCACGATCAGGGCAAATGTCAGTCGGTGGATTTAATCCGCCGGTCACCACCGCAGCGGATAACCGCCAGCCGCAGGGAAAGAGAGAGAAACCGATTTCACCGCAGGGTACGCAGGGGTTCGCAGAGGCTTGGGGGGCGGGCGTCTCGCCCGCCTATGGAATTTCTCCGCGATCTCCGCGCCCCCGCGTGATATCTTGAATCACGCTGGCGCGTGATTTGATCCGCTTTTTTGTCACGCTAAGAATGAAAGGCGCTAAGATTTTTGAATTAACCCCTTACACTCCTTCGTACCGTCTTGGCGTTCTTCGCGCCTTGGTGTGAGACAAGGGCCGGCGGCGGCCGCGGATCACGTGAACCGCGACCATCGCAAATGCGAGCCGGTAGTTTTGACCCGCCGGTCGCCACCGCAGCGGATAACCGCCAGCCGCAGGGAAAGAGAGAGAAACCGATTTCACCGCAGGGGACGCAGGGGAACGCAGAGGTACAAGTCGCCGGGGCCGCTGGCCAGCGGCCGCGTCCATACCCCGGCCTCAAAAATGCAATTACTATGCGAATCGTAACGTGCCGGAACGCGCGGGAAAGCTGCCGCCCTGATCCATCGATCTGCTCCTGAAAATCCAATCGACAGATCAGAATCTACCCGACCCAAAAATCCCCGCCAGATAAACTTCGCCGGACGTTTACCCTTTTACAACAAGCAGTTTAAGACGCTGGCGCGACGGGAAGGCCGACTTGCCGACCGTGTCGTAGACCGTAATCAGTCGGCTGAATTTATCCGGCAAGCCCTTCAGACGTACTTTCACTCGAATGTATCCGCGAGCGCCCGGCCGTACGATCGCCTGGCTGGCCACGGCAGTGGTACAATGGCACGAGGTCGTGATCTTGTCGATTCGCACAATTGTGCCAGACCTGTTGACGAAGGGGAAGATCTTTTCAACCGACTCCGCCGCCCGCCTGACCGAGCAGTGTCCAACGGTGGATAGAAAGGAAAGGCCACTATTTTTTTGGGCGGTTCCGGTAGGTTTACTGCCTGTGCCACGGCTGGCTTCGGCGGGCGCAGCGGCGTGGGAGGTGGACGGGTTGAGTACCTTTCCCACCTGGGGGATATAAAGGGGCCGAGGTGATCGGACACCATCCTTATTGACAAAAACGCACCGCATGCGAATCAGGTTTAAACGCAACGAATTACGAGGAAATTTCAGCTTTAGCATGGCGCGGGTTACCCTGCCGGTCTCAAACTCGGTCAATCGATATGTCGTCAGGGCGCGCAATCCCGGAATCGCGATATTCTTCGTTACCCGCTGCAGGCGCGTCGGAAACCACACCCCGGCCCTCTTCGCGGCAGCCAATACCTGATAGTTACAAGTCCCTATTAACCGCCCCATTGAGACAAATTTATCCCGTATACGCCAGAGCATGAAGCCTTTTTGCACGCTCATCCAGAATTCTCTGGTATTCTGATAATTTGCCTTCCCCCCGCCGTCAAAAACCCTTACCACCAAATAACTGCCCGAGCCGCTCCTTTCTTCCCAAGCACGGTAGTGCTGCCATTTATTTTTCAACGCGCGCCTCAGGTATCGGCTGAGTGTCGTGTCATAGAGTGGCGTATCGACTCTCAATCCGAGCATGTCCATGCATGCGTTGTGGCGAAAGTTATACGGCTGACCACTGGTAACGCACTCCGCCACCTTTTTGAAACTTGGTTCATAGCTGATGCCGCGTTCGACGTGGCCGTTCCAGTTCGTGTAAAAATTTGTCCAAAATCTACCCTGGGGCTCCAGCTTGGTTTGCAGGTGCAGCCAAAACGTTCGACCGACTGCACGGAATTCGAGCAATGTGGATATCCAACGATTGCTTGTCGGCCTGCTGCCGCGCATGGTCACGCTGTCACCTGCTGCACTAAATGTGACGTTCCGCAACGCATTTGCGCGTGCGGCCGCGGCAGCAACGGCCAACTGCATACGCCGTATCGGGGACAGTCGATTAAACTTGCTGACCGAGACCGAGGCACTACCAACGGAGCAGATACTCAAGACACCGGATGCCACGGCGACGGAGAATATTAACAGGCTGATACCGCCTTTATGCATAACGTACAATCCTTTACAACTGGGCTGGGGCCCTACGATTCAATCGGGGACACAAGTCTCAACCTCACACGGGGTATCCATCATCGATGTGTCGTCACAAACGCACACGGGGCCCCCATCCTGGTCGGTGCCTAAGGAACAGCCACCTACCATTTGATAGCCGCATTGTGCCGTCCCGTCCTGTTTACAAACAGAATTCTGGGCGTCAACACAAAAGCCTTGGATGTTGGTATTCGAGTTGCTGCAGATGATACACGGCTGGTCGGAGCAGATTGGATTTTCTGCGGTGCCGGTGTTTGGGCACGAGCTTGTCCCCCCCGTACCGGACGGCGGCGCCTCGTCGCTGTTGCATAGCTGGACCTCGGTGCTGACACACATTTCGCCGGTACGGTCCTTCACGCTAACCGGATTGGTGCTCGCTGAGGCGCTAAGAACTTGGGCGCCGACTGGTCCACAGCAGAAAGTTAGCGCGGCTAGGGATGTGAACGCCCAGACCGGGGCCAGCCTCGTAGTGATAATCGCAAGGTTCATGGCTCTGTGAGTCTTCATGATCTACTCCTCTAAAACGAGTACTGGAACTTCGACATCGGCTTTACCCGAGGTGGCCGAAACGTAGCCAGCCAAACCGTCACCGCTGGCCCCGTGTGCAACGCGCACCAAGACCGACCACCACCAACGCCGCCCGACATGCACGGGCCCGGCGGTGAGCTTGGCGCTCAAGGCTGGCCCGCTCTTCGAGCGGATTACTTTCACGCGGAGGCGCCCCCCGGTCCAGGTAGCAATCCGCAACTGCCCGACCGCGCGGTGGCGGCCATTCCTCACAATCAAAAGTTGCTGAGGATACGGCATGATGGTCCCGTAGGAGCGTGCGGCGAAGCGGACACGCAGGCTGCCCATACCCGCCACCCATACCCGCATCCAACCCGTCTGGAGATTTCGGTTCGGCATTCCGGTAAAGGCTACGCGGATATCCTCTGAACGCATCCTTTTGGCTGCGCCGGGAACACCGAACGCCTGACCGGGGACTGGGGTCGCCGTGGCGTTGGGCGGCAATCCCGCCACCCGGTACACCAGCACAGAGCCTTTGCTCGCGGTTCCGCCGCATATCGTAAGCACCCGCGCCCTGCGTTGACCCGGGGCTAGCCAACCGAAGTTCAAACGCGGCTGGATCGCAGAAAGTGGCGATAGTACGAAACCACTGACCGTAAGCACCAATGGAGGCCGCGGTGGGCCCGAGGCGTAGACCAGCGCGCAGGTTGATATCGGGCCGGCACGCCCGGTCCAGTTCGCAGCCACCTTAACCGGCATCTCACCGCCGGGCGGCAACACTCGCGGAGAAAAAGTCGCAGTCGTGCAACCGCATGAGGTCCGCACCCGCGCAACCTCCAGGGCCGACGCGCCGATGTTACGGACGATGAAGACGTGGGTCAGCGATGCCGATTCGCTCTGGCTTACACGGCCAAAATTGAATCGGGGCGACGCGCAACTAAGCCTTCCAGGCGATAAGCCGCCGGGCTTGGGGTGCTGGCAACCCGCCAAAATGGCCATCAGAGCGATTGCTGCGCCAGCCAGCAGAAGCTTCGCTAAATCGGACGAAAGCATCGGCCAATCAGGCATCGCCGTTCTCCCCCGCAATACCAAGAGGCCGTGAGCAAAGGGCTCGACGGCGGTCTGCAAAGCACAGGCAACCGGGCAGCCTGCGGCGCAGTACGCTCCGCTGCGGGAGGGCCACCGCCGACGCCGCCTCAGTTGCGGGGGTGTAGGTCACCGTGAGAGTGATGTCCCACTCGGCAGGCTCACTGAAGCTGCACTGCAGAGTACTGTCTTGGCTGGTGTAGCCGGAGACGGCGAGGTCGAAGCCGGCTCCGCTCGCCGCCACGGGCTCGCCGCCGTCCGGTACGGGGGGGACA
>JAJZNY010000346.1 GCA_021852245.1 Planctomycetota bacterium
TGGGCGATCCAACCGCTGGAGCGACTTATGGCAAAGATGGGAGTGAAGAGATCGGAGGGGATATGCAGATAGTGGTAGACCGAAGCGCTGTAGAAATCCACATTCGGCTTGAGGTTTTTCGCTTTGACGACCATGTCTTCGATGCTGGTCGACATACGGTACCATTGCTCCTGGCCGGTGAGCTTGCCAAGCTGGCGCGACATCTCCTTGAGATGGCGGGCGCGGGGATCGCCGTTTTTGTAGACCGCGTGTCCGAACCCCATGATTTTCTCATGATTATCGAGTTTGCGGCGGATGTATGGCTCCACCTGTTTTTCGCCGCCGATTTCGTTGAGCATCCGCATCACCTGCTCATTGGCGCCCCCGTGCAGCGGACCCTTGAGAGCACAAATGGCTGCCGTGACGGCTGAGTGCATATCGGTAAGAGTGCCGGCGGCCACGCGGGCCGCGAAGGTGCTGGCGTTGAGCTCATGATCGGCATGAAGAATATACGCCTTATCCAGAGCGCGAGCGGCAAGCGGCTCGGGCTGCAGGCCCGTGAGCATGTAGAGGAAATTGCCCGCAAGGGTCAGATCGCGGCGAGGTGCCAGCGGGGCACGATCATTGCGTATCCGGTCCCACGCCGCCACGACGCTGGCCATCTGGCCGAGAATTCGAACCGCCTTGCGACCATTGGCCGCGGGCGACATATCTTCCGATTCCGCATCAAACATGGCCATGGCACTGGCAGCCGTCCGAATCGCCTCCATCGGTGTGGTGCGACGCGGAAATGCCTTCATCATGGCAAGCAGGCCTTCCGGCAACTGCGCCTGTTCGGCAATGGAGAGCCGGAGTGATTCAAGTTCATCGCGTTTGGGAAGTCGGGCGTTCCAGAGGAGGTAAACCACTTCCTCAAAGTTGGAATTTTCCGCCAGGTCGTCAATATTGTACCCGCGATAGCAGAGAACCCCGTTCTCTATGGAGCAGATATCTGAATTCAGGGCGACCACATCCCGAAGCCCGTCGATTGCCTGATTTACCGCTGTCTGATTCATTTTCATTCTCCTGCCGAATCCGAACGATGAGATAATACACACCAGACTGCGATTCGTATAGTTTCGCGGCAAATTTTTTGAAAATTTTTCAGCCATCGGCGAATGCGCGGTTTATCCGCCTGATCTGCCCGCCGCCTGAATACCCGAAAAATAGCGGACTCAAGCCCGCGGGTGCTGCGTCCAGATTCCGCATCCGATTTGCGTGCCGGCCAGTTTTGAATTGGCAGATCGGCCTTGTACGGATACACTCAGGAATTCTGAGAGGTGAATGATGCCAGAGTTTGTGACCATTCCCGCCCTTCTGAATCTGCACCATACGGATCGTGCGCTGCGTGAGGCGCGCGAAGGGCTTGAAAATGTAACCCGCGACCAGCGATCGGCCGAGGCCAGCCTTGCCAAGCTCGATGCCGAGTTGGCGCAGATGGAACATGACCTGCGGGAAGTGCAGGCCAAAATTGCCGCCGAGGAATTGGAAACCAGCGTCAAGGTGGAGCACATTGAAAAGATGCGCACTGCCCTGAACGAAACCAAGACCAATAAAGAGTATTCCGCCATCTTGGTTCAGATTTCCGCCGAAAAGGCGTTGGTGGCCGAGATGGAAACCAAAACCGAGGGTCTGATGACCAAAGCGCAGGGGATTGAGGAGGCCATAACTGCCCTTAAAACCAAGCGTACCTCAGCGACTGAAACGCTGCAAAAGTTGCGGGACTCCAGCGCCGAGAAGGTGAGCCAGTTCAATCAACGCATTGCCGAACTGCAGAATATGCGGGTGGAGGCGGCGGAAAAAGTCCCGATCGAGGCACTCAAACAGTATGAGCGCATCGCCCAGCGCCTTCCCGGCGAGGCCATGGCCCCGGTAGAATATGAGGAGGGGGATCTGGAAAGTATCGCCTGCGGCGGATGTTTCATGGGGCTGAACCGGGAAGATATCAATTTGATTCGCGGACGCGATGAAATCCGCCGCTGCCGCTCCTGCGGCCGGATTTTATATTTTGCCCAGGTGACCGGCAGCGGCGAAAAGAGCACCGCGAAGTGATCCGAGACGAGCGCGCGGTGGCGCGGTGATCATCCACACGGCCGGGTGACTGGGGCCCGGCACTAATATTAATCCTTGGCCTGCAGGCGAGAGCCATTTCCATGCAAACGGATATTCCAAACGGAAATTTTGAAGAGTTGCACATGCAGTTCGACGGGGGGTCGCGCGGGAACCCCGGCTTGGCCGGTATCGGTGTGACGATCTGCACGCCGGACGGACGGATGGTTTATGAATTAGGTGATGTGCTGGATCACGCCACAAATAATGTTGCGGAATACACCGCCTTCCTTCGCGGGGTGCAGGCGGCACGGAGGTTTGGGGTTAAGAAGCTGCGGATTCGTGCCGACAGTGAACTGGTGGTGCGGCAGGTTAATGGTCAGTACCGTGTGAGAAGCCCGGACCTCAAGCCGCTCTATGCCGAGGTGATGCGGGAATTATCGTTCATATCGGATTGGTCGATCGCGCATGTGTATCGGGAATCGAATTCGCGTGCGGATGAGCTTGCGAACCTGGCGATGGACAGGCGGCGGAAGATTGAGAACGTGAATTCGGGGGGACGCGCGAAGGCGTAAGGTAGCGCCCGCAGGATTGTCGGATTTGAGATTTCAACTTTCAAATCTCAAACCTCAAATTTCAAATTTCGGGTTTCGGGTTTCGGTGTGTCGCTGCCGGTGGGGATATTTCCGCACGCGGTGGAAATTCACGCTATCATATTACCGATGGCCGGGATGATTGCGATATTGGGGTGCACTGCGTCGGGGAAATCTGCGCTCGCTGAGGCGATGGCGGGTGAAATCTACCGCCGCGGGGGCACTGCGCCGACCGTCATGGCGATCGATTCCATGCAGGTTTATCGCGGGATGGATATCGGCACATCGAAGCCGTCGCGCGATATACGGACACAAATCCCCCACGCCATGATTGATCTGGTTGAACCGTCGGAGAGCTATTCCGCAGCCCGTTTTCGCGAGGCCGCCCTGAAGATTATTGAGGAACACGAAGTCAACAACCGCCCTATCGCTCTTGTGGTCGGGACGATTCTGTATTTCAAGGCCCTGACGGAAGGATTATTTTCCGGCCCTCCGGCGGTGGCGCATGTGCGCGAGGAGCTCTCGCAGATTGCCGACATGCAGGGTTCAGCAGTGCTGCATCAGCGACTGACGGAGGTGGACCCGGTTTCAGCGAGCCGCATTCATCCCAATGATCGCCGCCGACTGATTCGTGCGCTGGAGGTTTATCAGATGACCGGCGCGCCGATCAGTACGCTGCAGCAGCAATGGCTTGCGGACCGGCCGAAGATTGATTTTCCACTGATTCTGGTGGATTGGCCGCGGGAGGAACTTTCGCAGCGCATCAACCGGCGCGTGATGCAGATGATTCGCGACGGGCTGGTGGATGAGGTTCGGGGGCTGATGGCCCGGCCGGGCGGACTTTCCATGCAGGCGGCTCAGGCGGTGGGATATAAGGAGATCATCGAACATCTTCAGGGGCGGTGTTCATTGGAAGAGGCCACCGAGCAGATCAAAATTAATACCCGGCATCTGGCCAAGCTGCAGCGAACATGGCTGCGCCGGTATACGCCGACGCTGACCATCCGCCCCACGCCGGAAGCGCCGGTGGAATCTTTTGCGGCCGAGATGATCCGGCGGCTGGAGGAGGATTTCGGACGCCGGAAGGCGGAGCCATTGCCGGGCGCGGTGCCCAGCGTGGCAGATCGGAAGGCATAATATTTTCATCAGGAGGTCATACCATGCGTGTGTTGTGTATTGATGTCGGGTCGTCGTCGATCAAAGCGGCGTGGTGCAAAAACGGGAAGGTGAAGACAATCCATCAGGTGGATACACCGTCAATCACTGAGGGGCGGCGGGTGGAAATTGACGCCGATCGTCTGATCAAGGCGTTTGAGAAGGCGATTCGGGAAGTGATGAAACACCACAAGCATGTTGACGCCATCGCAATTGACACGCTGTGTCCCGGTATCGGGTTGGCGGACAGACATGGAAAGCCGTTGACCAATCTCATCACGCACCAGGACCGTCGGAGTTTTGCGCAGGCGGCGGCGATTGAAAAAGAATTCGGGAAGACGGAGCATCAACGGCTGACGGGCAATCGCCCGATTCCCGGCGGCATCGGATCGACAAGCCTGCTGTGGCTTAAAGAAAATCAGCCGGAGATCTGGAAACAAAAACCGATGGTTATTCAACCCACCACGCTGCTGGTGCATCATCTGACGGGGAAATGGAGCATCGATCCGTCGCAGGCGGCATTCACCGGACTTTACGACACACCGGGATTGAAGGGGTGGGTGCCGGAGTTGCTGAAATTTCTCACCTTGGAGGCGGGACAGTTACCAGCGCTGCTCTGGGCGGATGAGATCGCGGGAATGGTGAAGGCGAAGATGGCGGAGCGCCTGGGGGTGCCGGAGGGAACTCCCGTTCTGCCGGGGATTGTGGATACCAGCGCTGCCGTGATGGCCACGGATTGCCGACCGGGACGGTTGGTGCACAGTTCCGGCTCCAGCGATGTTTTGGCTCTGGTGGTGGATACATGCAAACCGGCGGATCATCTGCTCTGGAGGCCGCTGGGTGCGGGGCGGCATGTCAAACCGCGGTGGCTGGCGGTGAGCACGATGGCGGCGGGCGGATCGAGCATCAAATGGATGCGCGATGAATTTTTCAAGGATATTTCACATAAGCAATTCTGGAAGCTGCTTGAGAAAGTGATTGCCGGTCTGGAGGCTCCGCGGGCGAAGGAATCAAAGGGGGCAGAAAGGGAATCGGCGGGTGTGCGGTTTGAGGCACTGCTGGCGGGCGATCGCACCTCACTGGAGGAACGCCGGGGTGCGTTTGACGGCCTGACCTTGGCCACCACGCGGGAGGATATGCTGGCGGCTGTGGTTCAAGCCCTGACGGATGAGAGTCGGCAGCGCCTGCAATCGTTGCAGAGCGTTCATAAGATTGAAGCCGAGGTTCATGTGATGGGAGGCGAACAGGTGTTGGCCGGGCATCTGCATCGCCATTGGCCGGAGCCGAAACGCTGGAAATTCACGCCGCTTGAGGGTGAGGCAATGCCGGGCTTGGCGAAATTGGCGGAACTGGCATTGCAGAAGTAAAAAGAGGATTTGCGAGGCGTCGCCGAGATGGCGGCGAAGATGGGAGAGAATGTCGGCATGGAGGTGCTCGATGCAAAGCATTCCGGACCTTTTGTTGCGCAAAGCGAAGTTCATGCAATGGGGCGATGAGCGGATCATGGCCGCCGCCGGTAACGTTCATGCCGATGAGTATTATCGCGACCGGGGCATTTCGTTCGGATCGCTTCACAAGCTGCTGGTGCACGTGATGGGTGCCCAATGGGTGTGGTTGCAGCGGTGGAAAGGGAACTCGCCGCCCAAAT
>JAJZNY010000054.1 GCA_021852245.1 Planctomycetota bacterium
AGCGCGTGGCGATGGTCGAGCTTTTCAAGGGGCAGATTCAGGAAATTCCCAATGTGGTCAATGTGATGCACCTCGCCGAGCAGCGGGGCATCAGCGTTCAGCACGAAGTGCTCGCCGAAGCGGGCACGCGCAGCAGCCATCATATTGAGATCGTCGTTTCCGACGGCGATCACGCTCATTCCATGGTCGGAACGGTATTTGAAGATCATCTTCCGCGTGTGCTTTCCATCAAGGGGTATCATATGGATATGATTCCCGAAGGTCCGATGGTGCTGGTGGTCAATACCGATCGACCGGGGGTAATCGGGTTTGTGGGCATGACCTTTGGGCAGGAAAAAATCAATATTGCCGACATGGCCATCAGCCGCAAAGGCGATAAGGCGCTCATGCTGCTTAAACTCGACACCCCGCCGGGTGAAAAGTGTCTCAAACTGCTGGAAGGCGGGCCCGGAATTCAGGTGGTGCGAAGCATGGTGCTTCCCCGCATTGAACGTGCTGCAAAATAGATCCTGTTCTGGAGCAATCACTTGCCGTCAAAACGCAGAACAGTCAAACTGTCGCGTCGGAAGCCGGATCGCTATGTGATGGTCTTTGAAGCGCTCGGTGAGCCGATGCGTCTGCGCATCATGGAACTGCTGCCCCGCGAACCCCGCTGCATGGATATGTACAATGTGATTGAACTTGCCGCAGAACTCGGGCTCTCTCAACCGACGGTATCGCATCATCTCAAAATGCTTCGGGGTGCCGGGCTGGTCAAAAGCCGGCGTCAATGCAACAGCGTTTATTTTTACACGGATATGCGGGCGGTTGACCGGTGGCTTGCCGAGGCGGCCCGACGTCTGGGACGACCGTTGCAAAATAATCTCTCCCAGACCGGGCGGGAGGATCGGTAGAAATGGTTCGGCTTCCGGGCCATGGCGCGGCTCGATTAGCGAGTTGCGGGGCACGTGATGGCGGGCTCGTCGAACTCCATTGCTTCTCGGCCGATCCTGTCATAACCGAATAGGGGTGTGCGATGGCGTCACAAACAGTTGCGGATGTTTTGGTTCAAACCCTTGCCGAAATCGGTGTACGCAGGATTTATGGCGTGGTGGGGGATTCGCTCAACGCCATCACCGATTCCATTCGTCGGACTCCCACCATGGAGTGGACGCACGTGCGGCACGAGGAAACGGCCGCCTTCGCCGCCGGGGCTCAAGCTCATCTCACCGGCCACCTTGCGGTGTGTGCGGGGAGTTGCGGACCGGGCAACCTGCATCTGATCAACGGCCTTTTTGATTGTGCGCGCTCGAGAGTTCCGGTGCTGGCCATCGCCGCCCAGATACCCAGCAGCGAACGCGGTACCGGCTATTTTCAGGAAACCACCCCCGAATCTCTTTTCAAAGACTGCAGCCATTACTGCGGCGTTATCTCCCATCCGCATCAGCTGGTCCGCATTCTCCCGATTGCCATCAATACCGCAATCAGTCGTTCGGGTGTTGCGGTCATCGTGATCTCCGGAGACGTGGCGGCCCAGATATTTGATCTCGATGTCATGCCGACTCCCATTTCGGCCGATCCATCTGTGGTCATGCCGGATGAAGCTCAGCTTTCGGCCGCGACTGAAATCCTCAACCGTGCGGAGAAAGTCGCGATTCTCGCCGGCGCCGGCTGTAAAGATGCGCATCGGGAATTGATCGACACCGCCGATCGGCTCGCCGCTCCGATCGTTCATGCCCTCAGGGGCAAGGAATATGTTGAATATGACAATCCGTATGATGTGGGAATGACCGGCCTGCTGGGCTTTTCCTCCGGCTATCATGCAATGAAAAATTGTGATGTGCTGCTGATGCTTGGAACCGACTTTCCGTATCCGCAATTTTTCCCCGAAAAGGCCCGCATTATTCAGGTAGATCGTCTCGGCGAACAGATCGGCCGTCGGACACGCGTCGATCTGGGAATCATCGGCGATGTCCGCGCTACGCTCACCCAACTGCTGCCGCGGTTGAAGCGGCGGACCGATCGCGCCTATCTGGAGCTTTGCCGCAATCATTATCAAAAGGCCAGAAAGCAGCTCGATGAGTTGGCTCTCGGCAAGCCGGGGCGAACGCCCATCCATCCGCAATATCTCATGAAACTTATCGATGCCGCAGCCTCCGACGATGCCGTGTTCACCTGCGATGTCGGTACGCCCACCATCTGGGCAGCGCGATATCTGACCATGAATGGAAAACGTCGATTGACAGGTTCATTCACGCACGGTTCCATGGCCAGCGCCCTGCCGCAGGCCATCGGCGCTCAGTCTGCTTTTCCGCAGCGGCAGGTGATAGCGCTGTGTGGCGATGGCGGCCTTTCCATGATGCTCGGTGAACTGCTCACCGTGCGTCAACTCAAGCTGCCCGTAAAAATGTTTATCTTCAACAACAGCTCACTCGGATTTGTGGAATTGGAAATGAAAGCGGCGGGGCTGCTCAATTTTGGCACCGACCTGCTGAATCCGGATTTTGCCCGCATGGCGCAGGCGATGGACATTCACGCCTCCCGTGTGGAAAAACCGGAGGAACTCGCGCCCGCCATCGATATGGCGTATGGCCATCCTGGACCAGTGCTGGTGGATGTTCTGGTTAACCGACAGGAACTCTCCATGCCGCCGACAATAACCGGTTCCCAAGCCATGGGCTTCGGACTCTACCTGATCCGTGCGGTTCTCAACGGTCGGGGCGATGAAGTGATTGATCTGGCAAAGACGAATCTGAGGAGATAGTCGCTGGCGATTACCCAGCGGCCTGCGGCCAGGTTGGGTCGCTGAACCGGCCCGCCTCCAGAATCGTCCGGCCATCGGCCTCGATTCGGCAGCCCGGCCGCCTCAAGTCGCAGACCATATCCCAATGCAGACCGCTATTATTTTTTCCTCCGGTCTCCGGATACGCCGCCCCGACCGCCGCGTGACAGGTGCCGCCGATTTTTTCGTCAAAAAGGGTATTGCGTGTGTACTGCTGTATGGAATAATTGGTCCCGATGGCAAATTCACCCAGAGTTCGGGCGCCCGCATCCTGATCCAGCATGGTCAGGAGGAATTCCTGACCTTTGGCCGCCCGCGCATCAACAACCCGACCGTGCTTGAATGTCAGAACGATATCATCACATTGACGGCCGTGATGCACCGCCGGAAAACTGTAGCGGATGGTGCCGTTGACCGCATCTTCGATCGGGCCGGTGAACACCTCTCCATCAGGAAAATTTTCATGCCCGCAGCAGTTGATCCACTTGCGCCCTTTCACACCAAGACGCAGATCGGTATCCGGGGCAATCACGCGGATTTCAGACACGGTGTCGAGATAATCGACCAGTCGCTGTTGTCGCTCCGATATCGCTTTCCATGCGGCGACGGGATCGGCCAGATGCAGCAGGCCGCCGTGGAATACGAAATCGGCATAATCATGAAGCGACATCTCCGCATCCTGTGCCGCCGCCTGTGTCGGATATTGCGTCCCCACCCAGCGCAACTCACCTTTCGCGGCCCTTTCGAGAAAACGGGTGCTGATCGGACGACGCGCCTGCGCCGCCATCGCCTGTTTCTTCGGGTCAACCTGCGACATGCTTTTCGTATTAGAATCACCCCAGAGACCGATGGATACATCAATCTTTTCTACAAGATATTGGCTTACCGGCGATAAAAACGAAAGCTGCTCCGGCGTCGCAACTCGATAAAACGCTTCCGCCATCGCATCGCTGCTCAGCAGCACAAACGGATTGCCGCCGGCCATCAATGCTTTTTCATATATGGCCTCCACCAAAGGCAGGGCGACCACATCCCCCTGAATACGCACCAGATCACCCTTTTGAATACCCGCGGAATAGTGCACGAGTATGTCGGCGAGCTTATCGAGACGTTGGTCACGCATAAAAATTAAATCCTTTCAGCAATAACGGATATTGAAGTTCCCATTCCGGCACCGCAGTCGCGATGAACGGACGTTACTTTACGGCAGAGAGCAGTTTGCTCAAATTGTCATCCAGACGCTGCATTTCAGATTCATAGACGGCCAATTGATCACGAATCCCCTGTACCACCTTCTCCGGAGCCTTGGTGACGAATTGGTCATTGGCCAGCTTACCTCGGCCGCTGGAGATGAGTTTTTCCAACTCCTGCCGCCGGCGCTGCAGTTTTTCAATCTCCATCTCACGATCTACCACGCCGGCGACGTAGATCGTCACCCCTCCGACCACCGCAATGGCGGCATCCGATGGAGGTGTGATCGTGACACCCGCTTCATATATGGAACAGAGACTCAGGTTTTCAATCATCGGAACGCCCGGAGCAATTCGATGAAGCGCCTCGGCAGAATCGGCCTGCAGATGCACCGTAAGGGTTCTCTTGAGGTCGATGTTATACTGATTGCGGATATCGCGAATGGCCCGGGTAATCTGCTGTATCATGTTGAACGTTTCCGTCACGCCGATATCCACCTCACCGACAGGTTCCGGAAATGGTGACCGGGCCAGCGGGCGATCGCCCGGAAGCTTTTCCCAGATCGCCTCGGTGACGAACGGCATCAGCGGATGCAGCAGCGCCAGACTCGTACGCAGCACATATCCCAGCACCACCTGCACCTGCGGATCACCGCTCCGGATGCGTGCCTTGGCGATTTCCAGATACCAGTCGCACACATCGCCCCAGAAGTATTGGTAAAGCATGGATGCAAGTTCTGCGAACCGAAATTCATCAATCAATCGGCGCGTCTGAGTGATGGCCCGGCAGGTGGATGAAATGATCCAACGGTCAGCCATATCGCCATCTTTGAGTATTTTCGCCGCCACATCGCCCGATGAATTTCCCGCATCACCCAGATGACTGATGATGAAGCGCGATGCGTTCCAGAGTTTGTTGGCGAAGTTACGGCCGACATCAAACCGCGGGCTGGTGTTGCGGCCGGTGCGGGCGTCCTTGACCACCGGCAACCGGATGTCCTGCGTCTCGGTCGCCATGGACGCCAGTGTATAGCGCAGCGCATCGGCGCCATGACTTTCGACAATATCGACCGGATCGACGCCGTTACCCAATGATTTTTTCATCGGCCGGCCGTTGCCGTCCTGAATGACCGCGTGAATATAAACCCGTCGAAAAGGAACATCGCCATGGCAGAAAAGACCGAACATCACCATCCGGGCGACCCAGAGGGTTAATATCTCGCGTGCGGTGGAAAGCACGCTGGTGGGATAATAGTAGGGGAGCAGTTTGTCGTCCGGCCCGTCGCCCGTGCCGTCCTTCGGCCAGCCCATGGTTGAAAGGGGCCAGAGGGCGGAAGAAAACCATGTGTCCAGCACGTCGTCATCGCGATGCAGCTCAACGCCCAGATTGCGGGCAAGGTATTCCAGTGTCTGATCGGCCGACTCCGATCGTGGGCAGATCAGCAGTGTTCCATCATGGCGCCTGCGGACGGAGAGCAGGCAGTTATCAGGGTCGTGA
>JAJZNY010000363.1 GCA_021852245.1 Planctomycetota bacterium
CGATCTCGGCGTCCACTGCGGTTGGAACTTTCTTCGCCGCCACGGCCACCGGTGGAATAAATCCACCGGATTACATTTGCCCTGATCGTGATTCGCCTGCT
The DNA here is from genome assembly GCA_021852245.1 of Planctomycetota bacterium. The sequence continues at coordinate 102 of JAJZNY010000363.1, forward strand.
CGGGCGGCGCGGCCGCAGCTCGGCGTGAGACACGCAGCGCCCCGGCAAGCCGGGGACTATCTGATTCGTTGCCCACGAACACTTTAATTCCTCATCAAACATTATTACACAACCACATTTGATTTTTCGTGGGGGTGGTATAGTCTACTTCTCAGTTAGGCTCTTCGTGAATCAGGCGGGTCTGTAGGCCGTGAACGGTTACCCGGATTTTATTAAGAATTTCCGTTGCGGAATCACCCCAATCAGTTGGCCGCGAATCGAGTTGGCGGTTAAAACCAGGGACGGTATCAGGATCAGGAGCAACTCATGAAATTACGTAGACGCGATGTTCTCAAGATGGGCACCGGCGCTGCGGCGTTATCGCTGCTTCCCTCGTGCACGACATCAAACATCAGCGGACTCTCTCAGGCCGACCAATTTGAAAGAGAATATTCGGCGGCGGCGAAAAATCACGGCCTTGATCCCCGTCGAGTTGAACTGCTGGATTTTGACTGGCGATTTAAGCCAGAGGTTAAATGGGGGCGCCTGCTGAACGCCAAGCCGATTAACACCTGGTACTGGAAGATGGGTTCGCCCGATGATCAGGCGGCGATGACGGCGGCAGATGTAGACTTGCACGGCGCCGGCTGGCATAAGGCGGACACCAGCTTTCAAGGCATGCCGGTCGGGTACGCATGGTATCGTGCAAAACTTCCCAATCTGGCTGCCGCCAGACGCGTCATTTACTTTACGCACGTTGACGACAATGCACATGTGTATCTCAACGGGCATTATCTGCGTTCTCATCAGGGGTGGAACCAGCCGTTTTACGTGCATCTGGATCAATACTGGAACACCGGTGGCGAGAATATTCTCACGGTGCTGGTGCATAACACAGCGGGCCCGGGCGGCATTTACGGGCAGGTTATCGAAGGCAATAGGCCACAAAATAAGCCGGCATATGCCGCGGATCTGGACGATACATCCTGGCGGCAGGTTGATTTACCCCATGACTATATTGTGGAGGGTCAATATTCGCGACAAGCCGACCGAGGACATGGATCATTGCCCGTCTATCCGGCATGGTATCGGCGGACATTCCACGTGCCTGCGGAGGATCGGGGGCGGTGCGTCTGGTTGTATTTTGAGGGAGTTTATCGCGATGCGAAAATTTACCTCAATGGGCACTTGGTAAGCGAGCATCCCGGCGGGTACACCTCGTTCCATGTAGATATATCCCGGCATGTACGATACGGTGCTGACAACGTGATGGCGGTTCATGTTGATCCGACCGATTTTGAAGGATGGTGGTATGAGGGAGGCGGGATATACCGTCACGTCTGGCTGAATGTTGCCGATCCGGTGCACGTCGCCCCGTGGGGAGTTTATGTGACCTCCGCCGTGCAGGACGTTACCGGTCAGCCGTCGGCGACTCTCACGATTCAGACCACCGTTGCCAATCGGACGGATCACACGCAGCGGTGCGGCGTGGTATCAAAAATTTATGATCCTGCGGGGGTGCCGGTCGGCACGGTGTCAAATGATTTTGATGTTCCGCCTTCGACTATATCCCCCGGCATCCGGCAGGCCGTGCGGGACTCGGATCAAACCCAGATCGATGAACCCGACGGGCTGCATCACGGTGCGAAGCTGATTCAGGAAATTCATCTTCCGCACGTCAAACTCTGGTCATTGGAGCACACGCATCGTTACGAGGTTGAGACCGAAGTTATCGTTGACGGCAACGTCGTGGATCGGCACCGGCAGAAATTCGGTATCCGCACTCTGCGATTTGATCCGCAGGCAGGTTTCTTTCTCAACGAAGAGCCCGTGAAAATTCAGGGCACCTGCAACCATCAGGATTTTGCGGGTGTCGGGATCGGCATGCCCGACAGCATCCTGTATTACCGGATGAAACGGCTGAAGGAATTTGGTTGCAACGCGATCCGGTGTTCTCATAACACCATGGCTCCCGCCATGTATGAAGCCTGCGACGAGCTCGGCCTGCTGGTCATGGATGAAAACCGCCATCCGGGCTCAACCGTCGCGGTGAAATCCTGGGTTGGCCAGCCGTACCACAACACATGGCATGTGGAGTCGATGGTGCTACGTGATCGCAATCATCCCAGTGTCATCATGTGGTCGATGTGGAATGAAGAGTTCGCGATTCAGAGCGACGCCTACGGCCGGGAGATGATGGCCTATCTGATTCGAGCCGTTCACCGTCATGATGAAACGCGTCCTGTTACCTGCGCGGATAACTACGGACTTGGTAAGCACGGCTGGTTGCATGGCGTGGCAGCTTCGGAAAATCTCGTCGGCGTCAATTACAACTATGGAGACTATGACTGGCTGCATCACGCCTATCCGCAGAAGATGATTTTCGGCAGCGAAATCGGCAGCAACTATGAGTGCCGCGGCGTTTACCACACCAATATAAAGGCCGGTCATTTAACCAGCTACATGACACCCGAAGTGGCGTGGCATCCTCTGGCCACACGCCTTTTTGTCGCCGGAGGATTTTATTGGACCGGCTTCGATTATCGCGGCGAGCCGTATCCTCTGCGCTGGCCGGACATCAATTCCAATTTCGGCTTCCTTGATATGTGCGGCTTCTCAAAAGACAGCGCGTATTATTGGAAATCATGGTGGATGCCCGATACACCGGTGCTGCATATCTTTCCGCATTGGAACTGGCCGGGCATGGAAGGCAAAAATATCCCCATTTGGTGCTTCAGCAACTGCCAGCAGGTTGAACTGATTGTTAACGGAAAAAGCCTGGGAAGACGGCGAATGCCCGCCTACCGCCACCTGCAATGGAATCATGTCATCTATAAGGCCGGGCGGGTGGAGGCCCGCGGCTACAACAATGGCCGACTTGTCACCACAACGGTGATAGAAACCACCGGCGCCCCCGCTGCCGTGGAACTGGCCCCGGATCGAAAAAGCCTTATGGCCGATGGCCAGGATACGGTTCCCATTGCCGTCCGCATTGTGGATTCACGTGGACGTGTGGTGCCGACGGCTGACAATATGGTCCATTTCGCCATTGAAGGCCCGGGCGTCATCAGCGGTGTGGGCAACGGTGATCCGAGTTGCCACGAGCCCAATCAGGCGGATTACCGAAGTGCATTCAAAGGTCTATGCATGGTGCTCGCCCGAGCCACGCGGCACAGCGGAACCATTCGGCTTTCCGCAACTTCACCCGGGCTTAAGTCCGCAACGGTTTTGATTCCATGCTTAAGCAGCGATTGAGGCAAATTCCGCCGATCTCATCATGGATGGCGCGGCAAGTTTTCGGGTCGTCCGCTCTGCCGGGGCGGTGGTCATCCTTGCCTCCAGTGCGGAATATTGGGCTGAGCAGCGAGAAACGTTTTAATGGCCTTGGCAAAATTACTGCCATTTAATGGAAATGTCTTGCCCGTCCTGTCCGAGTGCCACCAGCCTGGAAACAGGATATGGCAGCCGCTGGCCACAAATGTCCGCAGATCATGGAGGGCAGCACGATAGAGTATCGGGCTCTCCGGCGGACGGTTGGGGGCGGGATGCCATTCAAAAATGCCCCAGTTGCGGCTGTATTGTGTGATCATGCCGGTATCGATGGGGCCAAAGCGTGTAATGCCCACATGCCCATTCTGCGGCAAATACCCCGACCAGATCGTCGAAGCGGACGATAATGCCCGGTTTGCACCCCCCGGCATATCTCCCAGCAATTCTGCAGGTATCTGATGGGCGTAGAGCAGTTCCTTGGGCAACCCTTCCGCAATGAGCAAATCCGCGACATCCCGCACAAAATGTGCCACTTCACATTCCCGAAAACCATACGCCGGATGCGCAGGATTACCCGGCGGAAAGGTATTATGATGCCCCTGATACGTCCAATCCCACGCCCGCCACCAGCGTGACTGATTTCGCACACGCGGTGCGTCAAAGCCGCCCGGTGTCGCGCCTTTCCCCCTTTTTGGCGAAGGATTAAAGTGCGTATCCGTAATCGGATCGGGATATTGATCCAAATCCCAGTAGGCTAACGTCCACGACTTGAAATTAGTCCCAAACGTTTCGTTAAATGATCGACCGGTGCCGGCAGAACGATCCGGTGTCGAATCCTGGTAAAACGGGCTGACCCGGTGGCCGTTAACCGAGATAAACGGCCCCGTGATGGCTTCCGGAGCCCCCTGTCCGGTATATGGGGCGCCGGGTGCATAGAGCCCACGATGGCGCAGCCAGTCCCGGAATTCGGTAACGGCAAAAGGGCTGTAATCGCCGAGGTATTCGATGTTGGTTGCGCCGCCGATGGCCAACTCTTCCTCGACGGTGAAATTAAGCACGGAAATAACACCGGGATAAGCCTGCATGGCCGTCTTGATATCATCCGCCCAGAGTTTGGCCTTGTGGTGCATTTCCGCCCGAACAGCCTTGGCATATCGAGATGGGGTTACTACCAGCGTGTCTCTTCCCACCACCGGCCCCGGCATGCCGCGCCACGTTTTCCCATTGAGCCGCCATTGGTAATTCCGCAGGTCACCGTTGGGATTGGTCACTCCTCCATCATGGGTTTGCAGAGCAAAAATCACCCCACGATGAATATTTTCCTGTTGAAACACCTTAAGCTGCCGCAAAAGCAGATGCAGGTTTCCGGTTGAATAAATGGAGGAAAATCCCAGCTTGTTGTAATCATTCCCGGGGCCGAATTCCTTCTTCATTTTGGCAATCTGCTGCCGATACTCATCATCGGTAGTTTGCGGCACATCCAAGCCGTGCTCCCATATCGGCATGATATAAAGGGTATTGCTGTGATCCGGCTTCGGGCGGGACTTTCCGACGGCGGCTCCGATGCCAGACGCCAAAATCGCCCCGGCGGAACCCGCCAGAATATGCCGGCGTGTAAGCGTGTACGCTTTGGCAGGACACCGCTTAATCTTCGTTTTGCCAATCACCATACATCTCCATTAACGTTTTATTTATTCCGCCGAGATGGTCTCGAAACAGCCGATCACAGCGTTGGGACGTGTCGGACTTCCAGCATCTCGGACCGGAGAACATTTTACGCCCCGCCCACCTCAGGCCGCAGGTTTGGTTCAAGCCACATTACCATCGTGCGTCATCCGCCTTCAACAGCCAGATGCATGACTGATGGATCATATTGAATTTCACCCCTCTTGTCGTCAAACTTTCCGACAACTGGCCCTGGTGGCATTTCTCGCAACTGATCGCCGAGCGTTTCAACATCTTTCGCTCCACTGCCTGAACTTATCACAACCCGACCGATTTGGTTAGGGAGGGGGGTTAGGGGGCCCTGCGACCACAGCGGCAAAAGAACCGCCTGAATACCACAA
>JAJZNY010000333.1 GCA_021852245.1 Planctomycetota bacterium
CCGACGCCCGGGTGCGGATTCCGCTGGCGATGACGCCGGCGAGCGGTCTGACGCTGCCGGAGCGGATTGCCGAACTGAAACTGGCCGTTCGCCTGAATGATGATCTGCCGAAGACGGAAGTTACGCGGATTTCACCGCGGCACATCGCCGCCATCAAGGAGATGATTCAGAATCTGGAGTCGCAGTTAGAACGGAAGCCCGGATGAGCGGCGGAAAACAGCGGCGCCAACCAGCGTATATGCGTAGAGGGAGAATGCGGGAGCGAAATCTCTTTTGATCCACTCGGGCATTTTTTGGCCACGTGTGCCGGATGGGCAGAGGGATGGCGTTGGCTGCGCCGCATTATGGCCCGAGGATGGAACTCAGCGCCCTGAGGGCACGATCAAGCGTATCGGGTTTGATCGGTATCCGCATATAGGATTCGCCGGTCGTAGCGTCACGCTCGATGCGGGGAGTGGGTACGGAGGCCGGAGCGGACGGTGGGCTCGGCGCATCGGCTGGGCGATCCTGCCGCACCTGCACGGCCAGCTGCTGAAGCAGATTCAGGCCGACTTGGAGCAGTGCCTCAAGCTTTTGGTGGTTGTCGTGTGCAGTGATCGCGCCGTGGTTCACGGATTGGGCATCATCGTCTGCAGCAGAGCCCCCGGCATCTGCATCCTCAACAGAAGACTCTGAAGGGGCGTCTTGCGCTGACGGATCGGATGAGGCGGCGGAAGCGGCCGAGTGCCGGGGCTCGGGCGAAGAGACGGCGGCATCGAAGGGTTCGAGATGATCGCGCTGCAGATCGGTGTTGGCGGTGACCTTCTCGAACGTTTCAATAATCTGCCTGAGATTGGATTCGGAGCGCATCACGCTGGCCATCTCTCCGTCGAGTGCGCCGGCGAAGAGGGATTTTTTGAATTTCAATACTGACAGCATCCCCTCTTCAATGGTTCCACGGGAGACAAAATTAACAACCCGGACGGGGTGCCGCTGGCCCATGCGGTGGACGCGGCCGATTCGCTGTTCCAGCACAGCCGGGTTCCATGGGAGGTCCATATTCACGACGATGGACGCGGCATGTTGTAGATTAAGCCCCACGCCGCCGGCGTCGGTGGAGAGAAACACCCGGCAATCGGGATCGTCCCGGAATCGGCTCACCAGAGCGCCGCGTTGGTCGCCCGGAACACCGCCATGAAATAATACATAATTCCACGGTCGCCTGCCGAGGCGGCGTTCGATCAGTTCGTGCATCCTCAGCCACTGGCTGAAGATGACAACTTTCTGGCCCGGCGTCTCAAGGCATTCGTCCAGCAGGGTGAGAAGTTCATCCGCCTTGGAACCGAAATCCGTAGCGTGGTCCACCAGCCAGGTGCTGTCGCAGCTCATCCGCATGTTCTGAAGGCCGATCATCAGTTTGCGGCGTTCAATTTCCGTCAGAAACCGGGTTTGACGCCACTTGCTCGCGATTCGGGCCACCAATTCGCGATTCTCTTCGTGCAGTCGTGCCTGCTCGGGGGTCATCGGCACAAAAAACGTTTTGTCGATGCGTTCCGGAAGTTCCTTGAGCACGGTGTCTTTTTTTCGCCGGAGCAACAGGGGGGCGAGGGTGCGGCCGATGGCGTCGAGCTGCTGGTAGCCGAGGACGCGCCCGGTCCGGCCATCGCGAAGTTGATGCCGATGGAGAAATTGATAGGTGGGGCCGAAGCGGTACATATCGATAAACTGCACGACCGAAAGAAGCTCCTCCAGGCGGTTTTCGAGCGGTGTACCGGTAAGCACAATGGCGTAGGGAGACTTGAGTTGCTTGACCGCTCGCGCCGCGAGCGTATTCCAGTTCTTAATCCGTTGTGCTTCATCGAGGATGATCAGGTCCGGCGACCAGTTGTCGATCAGATCCAGATCGCGGCGAATGACATCGTAGTTGGTGATTTTGTAGAAACTCTCGGCCGCATAGCCGCTCTCTCGACCGGGACGCAGGCCGGTGATCACGTGCGCGGTGCGATTAGAGAATTTTTCCACCTCCAATTTCCACTGGTGTTTGAGTGATGTCGGGCAGACGACCAGCACCTTGCGAACGCCGAGATGGCCGGCCATGATTTCGGCTGCCGCAATAGCCTGTACGGTTTTGCCCAGTCCCATTTCATCCCCGATCAGACATCGCCCGGCGCGGGCGGCGAACAGGGCCCCCTGCCGCTGGTAGGGATAGAGCGGGACTTTCAGCAACTTATTGAATGCGGGGCTGTCAATGCCGCGGGAGAAGGCGGTATCGATAATTTCTTCCCGGCGGCGGGCGTCGTTGACACTGGCAATGAATTCCAGCGCGTCGGGGTAGAGCCGCAGATCGTGTTCCAAGCCGGTGGTTTGGGAAAAGAACTCGTCGAACCGGGCAAACGCGTCGGGCTTAAGCACTCGTCGGGCGTCGAAATAATCATTCGCTATTTTCAGCACCTTCGGCGGGCACGCGGATGCCGGCCGAAAACGAACGGTACGCTTCGCTCCGTACCGGAGATAGACCGAGGAATAGGGGGCGTCGTAACCGCGGGCGAACGCCTCGTCGGCGCCCGGTTGCTGATTGAGGCGGTGGAGCACAAATTCGACATGTTTGCAGGTGCCCAGCTCATTGGTGGCAAAATCCGGGCATGAGCAGAAATTATCACCCGGCAGTCGCCCGCGTATGGCGACGCGATAACTCCGCTTGGTGGCGGGATTGGTGACTTCATAATCCGATAATACTTCGCGACCGCCGACATTGGTCATCTGAAACGGCTGATTGGCGGCAAATTGTCGCCGCAGCATGATCTGCCAATGCTTCAGGGGCATGTCGTCGGGAACAATATGGGGATAGAGTTTCGGGGGCTGTTTTTCGCGACGCTTATTTTTATTGGCTCCGCGCCCGGACGTTTTCGCTGGTGCGTATGTTGCCGATGACGCTTTTCCACCCATATGGATGTCCCTTTCAGTCGTTGCCCGGGCGGTCCCGCGAAGGAAGCGACGGCGCCGGACATATCAGATGGAGATATTGGCCTTTGCGCCGCGGAGAGTCAAGGCGTCATCAAGGTTGCGGTTGCGGCGGTTGTTGTGCGATGGATTGGCGGTGTTTGCGTTCCCACCAGAACAGGGCGAAAAACATCGAACAGAGGCCGACGAGAATCGCCACACCGGCCAGTGTCATCACCCGCAGGGCAACCGGGGTGTATTTGCCGGTGTTCGGATTGAATTGGGTGCAAAGCAGCAGGATTTGATCGAATACATTGGTAATCCGATCATCCCCGGCGTGCACCAGTGCCAGATTCAGATCTGCCGGAACGTAATGGATGCCGAAGAAATAATTGGCGATTTTCCCCTTGGGTGTCATGACGTAAATGGCGGCTTCGTGATCGTACATGTGGATGGCGGGATCCCATACATAATGGAATCCGATCACCTTGGCGAGCTGGGCGCTGTTGGTGGAGTGCTTTCCTTCAACCAGAAAGTGCCAATGTTTGGCGATGGCCCGGCGATATTGTTTGGGGGCAAGGGCGATATAACCCGATTTTTTATCTGCCGCCCCTTGTACGGTATCGGTGGGATTGAAACTCACGGTAACAATGTCGTAGCCCGTTCCGAGGTGGGCGGAGAGTTTCGGAATGTCTTTCAGTACGCCGGTCTGCACGAAGCCGCAGACGCCCCAGCATTGATAGTTGATCAGATCAAGAATCACCGGTCGGCCGCTGCGGAAATATTGGGCCAGACGGACGGTTTTGCCGTGCGAATTGATAAATTTCAGGTTCAGCGGAATTTGGGCGCCGGGATGTGGTGTGATCTTGGCCGTTTTGGCATCGCGGGCCATCTGCACGGAGGAGGAAAGGGAGCCGAAACTATTGGCGTAGGCGGCAGTGCACAGGGCAAGAACGCTCAAGGCAATCGCTGCGCCACGTAGAACGCGTGGTTGCTGTAAAAACGAAAAATAAAATCTCACCGCTAAACTCCTTGGGTGGACAGTCCAATCACCGGCCCCTCCGACAACTATACGCCCCACGTCGTCGGCGATCTCGCTGCATTGCCGCAGCCTCCCGCGCTATCTTCAATTGATGCTACGCAGGATTGCCGGCACAGTTCAACTTTAGCTGCCGATATCTTTTGCCATGCATGATGGAGCAGTGATTTTCACCGCAGGGAACGCAGAAATTTCGGCACGGATTCTGCCCGCCCAGATTGGATCGGATTTTATTCCTTGGGCGGGTACTGCTGGTCGTCCGGGTCGTCATCCACTTTCAGACGCTTGCCCGCCAGAGCCCACGCGTCCACCAGCGGCTTGGATTTGCGATGGGTTGGATAGCCGAAAATCCAACGGCGAATGAGAAAAAGGGCCAGCGCCGTGACGAGCGTTGTGCCGACGATGAAAAAGATGATGGCGTATAACAATCCGGGGGGGCGTGTATGCGGAGCCGGCGCGGTGGTAACCGCCGCAATCAGGTGCGCAACACCTGCAATCGAGATCTCCGCTAATCCACCCACGGTGCACCTTTCCTCGCGTTATAGGGATGTTCCGCGGACCAGGCCTCCAACGCCTTGCGGGCAGCATCGGGAAGTTCATCCGGAAGCATCAGCAGGATGCGGCAGAGCTGATCGCCGGCCGGTTTGCCGTTGTGGTGAAACCCACGCCCCTTGATCCGTAATTTTTTATTGGTGTTGACTCCGGGCGGCACTTTTACCGTAACCGGGCCGTCCAAGGTCGGGACTTGAATCGATGCGCCGTGAATCGCTTCATGGAGTGAGATCGGCAGATCCAGTAGGACATCATCGCCGTCGCGGGTGAAGTAAGGGTGCGAGTCGACATGCGTGATGATGATCAGATCACCGCGTCCGCCGTAGGGAGAAACCTGGCCGCGCCCCTTGAGTCGAATTTTGGATCCCTCATGTACGCCCGGCGGGATGGTGACTTCAAGCGTTTCCGGATTTCGTCCTCCAACGCCGACGAGTTGAAGCGAGAGTTTGGTGCCGCGGGCAGCCTGCTGGAAACTCAGGGTGACTTCATGATTAATGTCGTAACTGGGGGGCGGGGGGACATCGGTAGATTGCCGGCGGGATGCGGCCCGACGCGATCCCCGGGTAAAGCCCGCAAATTTTTCAAATATGTCGTCCAAATTCACTTCAATACCCGATCCGAAGTCGTTGGTTGTGTAAGTCTGCCAGGCGGGATTGCTTCGAAAACCGCCGGTGCTGCCGGTGGCGTTGCGATAAGTACGGGCGCCGGGGGGTGTTTCAGGAATATCCACGCGGCCGAAGCGGTCGAAATTTTCCCGTTTCTTTGGATCCGAGAGGATATCATACGCCTCCTGCACTTCCTTGAATTTGGCGGCAGCGGACGCATCCGTTTTATTGACATCCGGATGGTACTTCCGCACCAGTTTACGATAAGCGGCCTTAATCTCGTCCTGC
>JAJZNY010000005.1 GCA_021852245.1 Planctomycetota bacterium
CCAAGGAGCCGAATGCCTCCTGAATTGTGAGCAGATCGGCCATGGCCTGGCAGGGATGACTGTGATCCGATAGACCGTTGATGACGGGAATCGCGGCATGACGGGCCAGATCGATGATGGTCTGGTGTGAAAATGTGCGGGCCATGATCGCGTCGCACATGCCGGAAAGAACACGGGCGACATCCGGCACCGATTCCCGGGAACCCAACCCGATTTCATTGGGTGAAATATAAATGGCACTGCCGCCAAGTTGAGTCATGGCGACATCGAAACTCACACGGGTTCGCAGCGAGGGCTTTTCAAATATCATCGCGAGGGTTTTGCCGGCGGCAAGCGGTTCGCGCTGGTGCGCCAGGTGTGCCGCCTTGAGACGCTGGGCGAGCGAAAGCAGATGCTTCAGGCGGCTCTCGTCCGTCGATAGGATATCGATGAAGTGAGCTGGCTTTCCCGTGTTTCGCATGAGAACCTTGTGATCAGACATCATTTATCCTCGGATGATCTCAGTGCCGACGCCCCGATCGGAGTAAATTTCCAATAGAAGTGAATGGGGAAACCGCCCGTCGATGATGTGCGTCTTCTGCACACCCGCCTCCAGTGCAATGAGGCACGATTCCACCTTGGGGAGCATACCTTCCGAGATTTCGCCCGCCGCGATGAGTCGTTCAATATCCGCGCGGGTTACACTCCGGAGCAGCGACTGCGGATCATTCTTTCGGGCCCGGATGCCGTGCGTATCCGACACGAGCACCAATTTCTCGGCCTTGCAGGCGGCGGCCACAAAACCCGCCGCTGTATCGGCGTTGACATTGAGTTTACCTCCGGCGCCGTCAAGCGCTATCGGGGCGATGACGGGAATAACATCAGCCCGCGTCAAAGCGGAAATCAGCGTGTTGTTGACACGCTTCACTTCTCCCACCCGGCCGATATCAATCTTGCGGTTATCCGGTGCCGAGAGGAAGAGCTTTTCGCCGAAGAGCACGGCGCTGCCAAGGGAATGCAGCGGCATGGCTCGTCCACCGAGTGCTTCGATCGTCTCCACAATAAACGAATTCACCTGATGCACGAGCACGTGTTCGGCAATCGCGAGGGTATTCTCGTCGGTGTAGCGACGTCCCATCACAAACTGAGCCTGAATCCCCGCCTCCGACATCGCCTGCGTAATCGCTTTGCCGCCTCCATGGACGACCACGGGCCGCATGCCGACGGCGTGCATGAAGACCACGTCCGTGAGGACCTTGCGAAACTCATCCTGGCTGTCCATGAATGAACCGCCGAGTTTGACAACGACAATTTTTTCATTGAAACGCTGAATGTAGCCGAGAGCTTCGATTAAAGCTCCAGCCTTTTCAAGCACACCGGGTTCGACAGGAATATCCAAATTACCTTCCCATTGATATCATCCAAACCGAGCGGTAAAGAATACGGATGTGTGCCCCGCATTTCAAATGCCGGCGCCACTCCGAACTCAACCGCCCATCGGATCGTGCGGATATCGTTGCCCGAAGAGCGGGCCATTGGAGGATTTCTTGACCTCTGAAACGGGATTTGTCTGTATCACCCATCCGTCGCCCGAACTGGCCGACCGTGGTATCGACTGCATTTTGGCAGGGCCGGAGAGAGGCGGTATGGCCCGGCGGTTGGAGATACGCGCGCGGCGATCGGGTTTTGACGCCCTTTGCCGACAGTACAACATCTCCGCCACCAATCAGGTGGTGTGCCTGCAGAATGATCAGGTGGCGGCCGCCGGTCTCTGGGTCCCCAATCCGGGTAAATCGGCGATTTGCTATTTACCGCCAAGCCGTTATCTGCAGGGTCGAGAAGCCCAGACGGCCGCATGTCTGAAGGCTGCCGCCGGTGAGGCTGCTGCCGCCGGTATGAAAATGATTCAGGGTATTTTTGACCCTGAAGAAAAAATTCTGCCGGGCATTTATCAGTCGGCGGGGTATCAATTGCTGGCTGTTTTACAGTTCATGGAACATACCGCACGCTGGACACTTCCCGAGATTCAGCTTCCCGACGATTATTATCTGGAGACGTATCGCCCCGACACGCACGAACTCTTCAAGCAGGCCATCGGTGCAAGTTATGAGCAGACGCTCGATTGTCCCGCAATGTCCGGACTTCGCAGTTTGGACGAAGTGATCGTCGGGCATCAACACGCCGGCACATTTGATCCCGCCCTCTGGTTTGTTCTGGTTCATCAAGCCCGTGGCGTCGGTGTACTAATCCTCACCTATCATGCATCGATGAGCTCACTGGACGTAACCTATCTGGGTATCGGCCACGCCTATCGAGGGCGCCATCTCGGTTTGTTTTTTATGTCCCAGATTCGCAAAATCATGCGATTGACTGGCGCCCGCGCCAGCACGCTGGCCGTTGACGAACGCAACACTCCCGCAGTCGGTTTATATCGCAAAGTGGGGTATCGCCCCACACAGCGTCGTGAGGTTTATTTTTTACCGCTTGGCGTAAAAAGCCGATAAAACCATGATGGATAAACGCGATTTCAAACCTGCTGCCGAAATGGCAGTGAATCCACAATCTATACCCAGCGGCGTGTAATAAACGTTGGAAATTTTTGGCGATGATCTCTAAGCGCATAGAAATACTTGATCTGTGATCATGTGAATAACGCGGAGATTAAATCTCACTGGCGTGATGTTTACCGAACCTTAATACTACATTCCGCTCGAGCAGCTAACCGGCTTGGTGGAGACCATCTGGGAAGCAAACCTTGCGGCGGTCGGACGGATCCGGCCGTCGCTTTATGAATGTCAAACAGGGTGATCCCGCAGACGAGCCGCGCAGGTTTTTCGGTGGCTCATCAACAGGATCGGATGTGCCGGCCCGGCGATCTTTTATTTCGTGGAGTTTTTCGGCCGCCGCACGCGGCCAACATACGGGGCCAAACACCCCGGTAAAATCGGGCATCGTACTGGCAATGGACTGCCGCTTCCTTCTGGAAGATTGAACCTGGACGGTTCAGCGTTTCGCATGCGTAACCGCTACGTGACGTGTCATCTGGAAAGGAGTCCTTTGTGCAGGCGATTATTGAATCCCCCCCGACAGCGTCTGAGAATCATTCCGCTCACCTTGTACATCGTGCAGATGCCATATCGGAAATCAAAACTGCACTGTCAGAGCGAATCGGCGAAATTCGCTTTGTGCAGTGGTTCGGTCCGCAGACGCGCTTTGAAGTGGCCAACAGCACCCTCACCGTGCTCGCGCCCAGTGCGTTCGTCGCCCAATGGATACGAGGGCATTTTACCGACGATTTGCGCCGGACGGCACTTACGATGGCGGGCATCACACAGGTGGAGATTCGTGCTGCTGGACAGGATAGCCCCCCGATCGACCGGGCTGCGGCATCCGTCAGCCGCGCAGCGCCCCTGAATCGGGAGTCGCCTGCGGCCGCGCGTCCGTCGAGTCCTGTGCGATTGAATCCGCAATTCACCCTTGGCCGCTTTATCAGCGGAGTCGGCAATCGAATGGCCCTGCATGCCGCCAAAATGCTTGTCGCATCGCCGGAAAAAATTCATGGGCCGCTGTTCATCCACGGCAATTGCGGTTTGGGTAAGACCCATCTGCTTCAGGGTATCTGCCGCGGCTGGGCGGAGTCCTTCCCGCAGCGGTCGTGGCGGTATGTGACAGCGGAGCAGTTTACCAATGAATTTATGGAAAATATTAAAAAAGGAACCATGGGGCTTTTCCGCCGGCGGATGCGCCGCACCGATCTACTGGTAGTCGACGATGCCCATTTCTTCAGTCGAAAAGCCTCTACGCAGCAGGAATTTCTGCATACGTTCAATGAGATCATCGCTGCCGGTGGGAAAATCGTTCTCGCGGCGGACTGTGCTCCCCAGGATGTAACGGAGATCTCCGAGGCGCTGGCATCGCGGTTGATGAGCGGCATGGTGGTTCGCATCGATCTGCCCGATGCACAGACCAAGGCGGCGATACTTCGGCAGGCCGCCGAGAGTCGTGGCTGGACCATCAGCGATGTGGTGATTAACCGGCTCGCGCGTGAGCCGGTAGCCAATGTGCGTGAATTGGAGGGGCGATTGACTCAGACGCTTATGCGGCAGACCGTGGGTAGTGCATCCGCTGGATTCACCCAGCCGCCGAGTGTCGATTCAAATCGCGATCAACTGCCACCAGAGGCCTCGGTGGACATGATCCTGCAGACAACAGCCGAATATCTGGGGCAGGAACTCGCCAAGCTTACAGGCGGGTGTCGCACTGCCGAATGTGCCCGCGCTCGCGGCATCGCCATGTATTTACTTCGGGAACTCGCCCGCAGAAGTTACCCGGAAATCGGTCGGATCGTCGGCGTGAAAAGTCATTCTGCGGTCATCAGCGCCTGTCAACGCATATCCCACCAGATCGAGGTCGGCCATGTTCTGATGTGGCGGGTGGGGGGGGCTCTGCGAAGTGCCAGCGTGGCCCAGGTGGCGGCCGATATCACGGCCCGCATCCGCCAGTTACCGCGAACCGGCGCCCGGACAGGCGTTGCTGTAATCGCCACCGACCCGATGTCTAATCGCAGCCGAGATGATACTCAATGATGTGTCGATACGGCTCGGACGGTCGCACGATGGTTGATGGAAAGTGGGCATGGTGCACCGAATCGGGAAAGTGCTGTGTCTCCAGGCACAGGCCGCCATGTTTCAGGTATCGTCCTCCGATGCCGCTGACACTGCCGTCAAGAAAATTACCGGTGTAAAGCTGCATGCCCGGCTGCGTGGTGCAGACACGCAGCGTCCGATGACTTTTCGGATCACGCACCGTTGCGGCAAGGCGCAGGCCGTGGGAATCCGTTTCGCTGGTTAATACATAATTATGGTCATATCCCGGCGAAACCGCGGCGATTTCCCGCCCGACCGCCCGGCTGGTGCGAAAATCCAGCGGCGTATCAGCAACCGAACGTATCTCGCCGGTGGGAATCAGGGTGGCATCCGTGGGCGTGTAAAAATCGGCGCCAATCGTGAGTTCATGTCCAAGAATATCCATCGAACCGGCGCCGCTCAGGTTGAAATAGGTGTGATTGGTGAGGTTGATGGGGGTCGGGGCATCTACAGCGGCAAGCATCTCCAGACGGATAACACCCTGTTCGTCCAGCGTGTAAATGGCACTGAATTCCGCCGATGCCGGAAATCCTCCTTCGCCGGCCGGACTACGGTATGAGAATTCAACTCCCATCCGCCCGCCCGTCTCAATTGGCTTGGCCTGCCACAGTTTCAGGCCGAGGCCTGCACTGCCGCCATGGAGACAATGGGGGCCGTTGTTGGCTTCCAGTCGGTAGGTTTTCCCGGAAAGTTTGAATTGGGCGTGCGCAATACGATTGGCGACACGTCCAACCATGCAGCCAAAATG
>JAJZNY010000047.1 GCA_021852245.1 Planctomycetota bacterium
AGCGCGATGCTCAATCGTGTCCGCATCACCGCTCCCGGGAAGTTGCCGCTGCGCCGCTGGTCGCAAATTTCAGTCCGCTACACCGGCCGAACGCTTTCGATCCATGTTGATCACCGCATGACGGCGTCGACCGACCGATTTCCGTCGGCGCGGGATGTTGTCGGACCAGGCTGGGACTGGAATGCGATCCATCCCGGCGATAAAAAACTCCCATTTGACGGCTGTTCACCGGTCGGATTTCTGGCCTCACGCATCATCGGCCGAGATGTCAGGCATACGAATCGGAAAGCTGAATTCACGCTGCAACCGGGTGCCTCGGTGGTCATTGCGATTTCTGCCCTTGATGATCGCGATACACCGGATGATCGGGCCGCCTCGCTCAAGCTACTCTCCGGCCTTGATCATGCCCGACTTAATCGTCTTTGGAAAAAACATGTGAACTGGTGGCGTCGGTTTTGGAGCCGGTCTTATATTGAAATTCCGGATAAAAAAATCGAGGCCTTCTGGTATGGATCGCTCTATCTTTTTGCCTGCAGCAGCGCGCCGGGACATGTCGCACCGGGACTCTGGGGGAACTTCTTAACTGCGCCGCGCATGGGATGGAACGGCGATTACACGCTCGATTACAACTATGAAGCACCCTACTGGGCGGCCTTTCCGACCAACCATGTCAGTCTGGCCGAGAATTACGACCAGCCGCTGCTCGATTGGATGAAACGCGGTGAGGGACTGGCGCGACATCGACATTTCCGCGGCCTGCTTTATTACAGTCACCTTAGCCCGTTGCCCGGATGGAGCGACGATGGCGCAAAAACCTTGCGCCAGAAATCCGACGCCCTTTTTGCGGCAGTGGACTGTATCATGCGCTGGCGGTATACACGTGATCCCGCGTATGCCCGCAGGGTATTCCCTTTTCTCCACGGCGTAGCTGAATTCTGGGACCATTATCTGGTGGACAAAGCCGGTGTGTACGTGGATTACAATGATGCAGCCGATGAACTTACAACCCCCCATGACATCAATCCGGCGACGAGTATCGCATTTTTAAGGATGCTTTATCCCGGGCTGCTGAGCATCAATCGGGCGCTTCATCTACACGACGCCGATGCCGTCGTCTGGAGCCATATTTTGCATCACCTCTCCCCGCTGCCGATATTTCCGGCGGCGAAAGTTTTTGGTCCCGGCGGCATGCAGAATAAGTTGGTGATTCGCTACACGGAACATGGTTTGAGATGGCTGGGGCCGGTCATCCGCAGCCACTGGCGATGGCACCATCCGGTATGGCCCGGGATGCATGGATCTTCGCCGGGGATGAATCCTACTCAGGTGATCTTTCCCGGCTGGGATATCGGACTGGAAAGTTCCCCCCGTCTGCTCAAGGCGGCTCGCGATACCGTGCACATCTTTCAGATCTGGTACGACGTCAATGATACCAACAGCTATTACGCGGCAGCGGCGGACATCGGCTACAACCCGGAAAGCATATTACGCCATCTGAATATTCTCATCGCCCATGCGTCATATCCCAGCTTTGCCTTCCATATGGGCGGCGGAGGCGTGGAAAATTTTGCCACCGTTCCCACCGCCATCTGCAGCATGCTGCTTCAAAGTTATCAGAACAGCATTATTCTTTTTCCGGACTGGCCCGAGAATCAGAACGCGAGCTTCGGTAATCTGCTGGCCTGCGGCGATTTTCTCGTCTCCAGCCGTCTGAATCACGGGCAGGTCGTCTATGCGAAGATCAAATCCCGGCGCGGCGGCACACTGCGTCTCAAGAATCCGTGGCCGCACTCCGGGGCCGTGATTCATGTCGGCGATCAGGCACCGGTCATCTCGTATGCAAAGGTGATCGTTATCGCAACTCATCCCGGCGAGACGCTTGTGTTGACACCACACTGACGCCGCCGCTTTCAGACCGGGAGTCCAGACGGTTACCGATAACAGCAATTCGCGGATACGGGAGCGGACGAATGATCCGGTATGCGGCAGTGCCGTCAAGAGCGCTCCGCGTGAAACAGGATGATCCGCAGTTGTTTCGCCGCGTCCATGGGGCCGGCAGCCCCGTTTCCCGCCCGATAGAATCAGCAGACGCTGAGCAGAGCAGGCCGCATTATCCGCACCCGCGCCGGGTTGCGCTCCATAACCATAATCTAATACTTTTTACTTGGAATAATCCGGTAAAACACTAACATACGGCTCGCATCCGGACGATATGAAGGATGTGCTGATCGGATATCGCAAAGACAAATCAATTGCGGATCAGCCAAGGTGAGTAAAAAACTTGTGGAGTTGGAGAGATGATCATCAGATCGCCTTCAGCTTCAGGCTGCAGGCTTGTGCAGGATGTTCGTTGTGACGATTGCACCCAGGTCTGATTGCCTGGAGGGAGTGAGAGGTTTATCACGCGCCGTTGAGAGTCAAGTCGGCGCCATCGACTGATACCACAGGTTGCGGTCGCAGCATGTCGCGAGTGTCGGTCGCCACAATAAAGTCGGTTTGGACACCTTGCGGGCGGTGTACCTGCGAGAGAGAGAGTGATGAGGTGTCTAACTGAACTCGCTCGCCCCCGGAGGTAGGGGGAGAGCTACGTCCCGGCAACTCTACGGCTTACGCCGGAGAGTTGTCGGGCTTTTTTATTTTTGCATCGGATTCGAAAAGTTCCTCGCAACAATCCATTGCGGGTGGGTGCGTTAGCTCAAACGGATGCACGCACTTTTGCCCGGCAACAAAAAGTTGACCATCGGTAACCATCCGACTGGGGTCGTGCATTCCGGACTATTTCAGACCGACCGTCTCGCGGCTGATTCGGGTATTATGCTGTTCTCAAACTGTTGGCGGGTGATGGCTTTCTGTCGGCGGTGAGGGTGTTATCACACGCGATCGCCGGAGCACCGACAAAATCGTCGATTAAGCGGTCATTTACGACCAACGCGTTGAGGAATGACCTGGACAGATATGGGTATCGAACTGGATTTTGATCTGATCGTTGTTGGCGGTGGGCACGCCGGGGCGGAGGCGGCATGGGCGGGAGCAAAATTGCTCTCCGGCACAGGCCGCGTCGCCTTGATCACCATGGATCCCGCCGCCATCGGCCGCATGAGTTGCAACCCCGCCATCGGCGGTCTGGCCAAGGGACAGATGGTACGCGAGATCGACGCCCTCGGCGGACTCATGGCCCACGCCATTGACGCCACCGGTATTCAGTTCCGCATGCTGAATGAATCCAAAGGTGCGGCCGTTCGCAGTCCGCGGGCGCAGGCGGATAAATATCGCTACGCTCAGGCCGTGCAGCAGTTGCTCAAGACCGGCTGCCCGAATCTGACCATCATCGCCGGCAGTGTTGAGGATGTTGAGGTGGAGCCGGAAACGTGTGAATCCGGTCGGACGCAGGTCGTGCGCGGCGTGATCCTCGGCGACGGCTCGCGGCTTGCGTGCCGCTGCGTGGTGCTGACGACCGGAACTTTTCTGCGTGGTTTGATGCACACCGGCGAGGAAAAGACCGTCGGCGGAAGAGTGGGGGAGCAGGCAGCGGTCGGACTTTCCGGCGCACTGCGGCGGCTGGGGTTTGAACTCGGCCGGCTCAAGACCGGTACGCCTCCACGCATTGCACGCGAGTCGATTGATTTCGGCCGCCTTTCGCCGCAGTGGGGGGATGATCCGCCGCGGGCATTCAGTTATCTTTCCGGTACGGCCGATTCGCCGCTGGCCCGGACGTTTCCGGTTCTGCCGCAGGTGCCCTGCTACATCACCTTCACCAATCCTGCGGTTCATGATGTCATTCGCCATAATCTGCATCGGGCACCGATGTACAGCGGTCAGATTCAAAGCCGCGGGCCGCGGTATTGTCCGAGTATTGAAGATAAAGTCGTGCGCTTCGCCGACAAGACGCAGCATCAGATTTTTCTGGAACCCGAGAGTCTTGATACCAATGAAATATACTGCAACGGCATTTCCACGTCGTTACCGGCCGATGTGCAGCGGGAGATCGTGCGGCAGATTGAGGGATTGGAAAAGGCGGAAATTCTCCGTTTCGGCTATGCGGTGGAATATGATTTTTCTCCCACACATCAGATTGATGCCAGCCTGGAGACGCGCACGGTGCGAGGGCTGTATTTTGCTGGCCAACTCAACGGCACCAGCGGTTACGAAGAAGCGGCGGGGCAGGGGCTGATGGCCGGGATTAACGCGGCCCGCCGATGTCAGAATCTCCCGCCGGTGATCCTGCGTCGGGATGAGGCATACATCGGCGTGATGATTGACGATCTGGTGACCAAAACGCCGACGGAACCGTATCGCATGTTCACCAGCCGGGCTGAATTTCGCCTGCGGTTGCGATCAGACAATGCGGATCAGCGGCTGACCCCCATCGCGGAGCAGATCGGGCTCGCGGAGCGGGTGCGGGTGAATCGGCTCGCTGAGCTTACCGGACAGATGCAGCTCATTCGTGAAGCGCTTACCACTGCCCATTTGAATACCGGGCAGCGGGCCATTGATATGCTGCGGCGGCCGGATGTGCCGTGGCGGTCACTGGGCGACTGGCCGTGGAGTGAGCCGCGGCTCTTGGAGTTGACGCGAGATCCGTCACTGACCGAAGCATGGGAACAGGTGCAGACGCAACTGCGGTACGAGGGGTACATTCAGCGGGACCAGCAGGCAGCCGAGCGACTGCGGGAACTGGAGGGGCGGCGGATTCCGGCGCAGATGGATTTTGCATCCTTACGGGAATTGCGAAAGGAAGCGCGGGAGGCGCTGCAGAAGTTTCGGCCGTTGACGTTGGCGCAGGCGTCGCGCTTGGAGGGGATGACGCCGGCGGATCTGCTGGTGCTTTCCGCGGCGATGCTGGGCCGCCGAAATTGAATTCAAAAACAGGTTTTCAAAAGTGTGACCGGGGTCCTCCCGAATGGGGTAAATCGGCCTCGATGAGCGGGGCATTCAAGGATTGGCAAGCGTGGTAAAAGGGTGAAATCCGGCGGCACCGGGGAGGGCAACCGTGCTGCCAACGCGGCAGTAGCGAGGGATGGCCATGCTAAGTTTGGCAGGACATCGGGATACCCAGCGGCAATTATCTGATATCGCGCCATAATTCATAACATGTTATTTTGCACTATGTTATATCCACTATATTCCGCTAAAAATCCTCTTCGGTACGCGGTTTGCAATCAGCGTGGGGTGCGGTGATTGGTTGAGGCGTGGCATTGCCCGGATGCCATCGTCCCGAGCCGCCATGAATTGATTCCGGGTGGTGGAATATCTCGTTTTGCAGGAGTTTATCAAATGGGTGCAAGTGTTCGGCCCCTCGGCGACAAGGTTCTCATCAAGCGTGTTGAAGCTGAAT
>JAJZNY010000162.1 GCA_021852245.1 Planctomycetota bacterium
GGCCATCTGTTTTGTTTTTTCAATACCGACCTGATATCGACCGTCACCGTCGAAGGTGATGAGTTCGGCCCCCAACTGATGGATGAGCTGCCGCCGTTCCCGACTGGCGATGCTGTCCATGAGTATCGCCACGCGATATCCCATTGCCGCCCCCACCATCGCCAGCGCTATGCCCGTATTTCCGCTGCTGCATTCGAGCACGATGGAGTCCGGCTTGAGAAGCCCTCGCTGCTCGGCATCGAGCAGGACGCGGGCGGCGAAGCGATCTTTGATACTGCCGCTGGGGTTGAGGAATTCACACTTGGCGTAGATGGTGATGCCCCGATCTTGAAAATACAGCTCGAGCATGGGTGTATTTCCGATGAGGCCTATGACCGCCCGCGTGTCTTTGCGCATGAGCGAACACCTTTCGTAAGGTTAATCCCAATCCAATATCACCTTGCCGCAATTTCCGCCGAACATCACTTCAAATCCCTTTTCATATTCGGTGTAATGGAAGCGATGCGTGATGACGGGCGAAATATTCAGGCCGCTCTGGAGCATCACCGTCATCTTGTACCAGGTTTCATACATTTCGCGGCCGTAGATACCCCGGATCGTCAACATATTGAATATGACGGTATTCCAGTCAATGGCCATTTCTTTTTCAGGAATGCCCAGCATCGCAATTTTTCCGCCGTGGCACATACCGGCGAGCATCTGGTGGAATGCATCCGCATTGCCCGACATTTCAAGTCCAACATCAAAGCCTTCCTTCATCCCCAGGCGTTTCTGACATTGGGGGAGTGTGTCGGTGCGCACGTCAATCGCTTCCGTTGCTCCCATGCGCCTGGCAAGCTCAAGGCGATACGGATTCACATCGGTGACCACGACGTAGCGAGCGCCAGCATGACGAACAACGGCAGTTGCCATCAGACCGATCGGCCCGGCGCCGGTAATGAGGACATCCTCACCCAGAACATCAAACGCCAGCGCCGTATGGACGGCATTGCCGAATGGATCAAAGATGGCGGCGGTTTCCAGAGGGACGGCGGGGTCGTGCGCCCAGACATTGCTGACGGGAATCGAGAGAAACTCGGCAAACGCACCGGGCCGATTGACCCCAATGCCGCGCGTATCCTTGCAGAGATGGCGGCGGCCAGCGAGGCAATTGCGACATCGCCCGCAGACCACGTGCCCTTCGCCGCTGACCAGTTCGCCGGGAACAAAATCATGTACGTCGGAACCCACTTCCACAATGCGTCCGACAAATTCATGGCCGACCGTCATCGGCACGGGAATGGTTTTCGCAGCCCAGGCATCCCATTTATAGATGTGCAGGTCGGTGCCGCAGATGCCGGTCTTAAGAATTTTTACCAGAACATCATGGGGTCCAACCTCGGGCTTGGGAACATCCTGCAACCAGAGTCCGCGCTCCGAGCGTAACTTTACCAGCGCCTTCATGGCATGGTCTCCCGAAAATCCTCATTGCCAGAGATGAAATGGTAGGCGATTGCTGCGGCTACGCAAGCAATGGAGGTTAGACGTAAGCCAGTTGCGATGTTGGTATTGCCGCATTGCGACGTGTCGGGCCGAGTTGAAGCTACCTGATCGTGAAAAAGACCGGCCCCCTGTTCAAAGAGTTTTTTCGCCCATTCATAAAACATCCCGAGTGGTAGGGGCTTCTGGCAGAGGTCGTAAATCGAGGTCTTTTCCAGCAGGGTGTTCCCACAGAATGGCCATCGTCCCAGTTCCGGTGTAGTGACGACGTACATCGGAGATAAAGCGGTCTCCCTGTTCGGCGCTACACCATATGATAATCAGAAAAACTATTTCTTATCCTCCGACTGATGCAGAACGCCAATCGGAATACCGCCATGAAATTCCAAATCAGTGCAATACCTACCATCATGCTCTTCAAGAATGGAGAAGTGGTCACACAATTTGTCGGCCTGTATATCGACCACGATCGTGCCGAGGGCCGTCAGCTAATGGGCGGCCGCGTAGCACAGCACATTACGCGTGAGATTGATAGCCGATTTGGGAGTGTATCCAAGAATACCCCATGTATTAGTCCCAAGTAATCCCGATGTAATGTCATCTTGAGAAAATATCACCACCCAGCGTCCATTCTTCTTGACGCCGAGCAGTTGAGGCGTACTCTTGAATCCCATTTTTCTGGTGTAATAAATGCGGTACGTGGCGTGCTCCGCATTGATACCGCCCGGAAACTTGCCCTGATAAATGCTGCATTGACTCGGCAGGCTGACCAATGGCGTATTGGGATAGAGTTTTCGAATCAAGTGCTGAACCGAATCACTGAACGACAGATTGCCGCCGGCAGCATTGGCATATAACATGCCGCCGCCATTGAGAAATTTTCGGATGGCGGCAATGTCCGTCGATGAAAACGACACCTTGCCCGTGCCGGTTAAATCGAGCACCTTGATGCCACTTCCTTGCAGAGCCTGCGGAGTCACGGACGAAACCTTCACAGTTGTCTGAAACTTGGCGGCCGCCAGTTTTGCCATCCGCTTCCAGGCGCCCGGTTCCGGATTCCAATTCCCGGTAAATTTCAGCAGTCCTACGTTGACGCTTCGCACAGCTCCGCTCTGCGGTGGTGGCACGACAAGGGACGTCAGACGAGTTCCCAATGAGCTCTTGCCCGTGCAATAGAGAAAGAGATTGATCGGAAATTGCCAGTAGGTCTGTTCAGAAAATTCCCGCCGTTGCCAAACCGTACCGATATTCTCCGGTGAGATAACCCAGAGATATCTTACCCCGTTTGACATGGCCATGGTTGGCAGATCCATGTGGTAGTAGGGTTGCATACGCATAAGTTTGTTTTTGGGTGTGAGCGATTTGAATTCATATTTGTGCTTGACGACTTCACCTGCATATTTGATCATCGCCTGGCGGAAGCTAAATGATCCGTTGACGGGAGCACAATAGATGAGCCCGCCGTCATTAACATATTCTCGCAGCCGATCAATCTGCGCTTTGGTAAATTTCGGATCGCGATCTCCGGAAATATATAAAATGGGTGAGTTGAGCCATTGCGATACCGGTGAATTGATGTTGACAACCTGCCAACTGAGAGACGACTCGGTATGATCGGTCACATATGACGTCATATTCGCCACATCACGCGGGTAGATATTCCATCGTCCATAGTAATTCTTTCCATATTCGAGTTTGCTCATGAAAATGGGATTCAAACCACGATCAAGAATGAGCAGTGCATATGCCGTACCGATTGCATTGCTGCCGTATCCGCTCTCGGATGGGAAATTACACTTCCATGAGCCGCTGGGCGAAGGGTGAAAACTCACGGTCAGCGTGTGTGCAAATGCATTGTACCAATTCTGTCCCCCAAACTCGGCCAAGCCGCTGGCCAGACCAACACGTTCGTACCCGTACATTTCGTATTCATCATTGGTGGTTGCCGGAAAGTGTTTGTTAATCCAAGCCAAGCCTCGCAGCACCGCCGGGTCAGGCGGAAGACGCCCGCCGCCTTCCTCGGCCCCGAGAAATTCATCACAGATCAAAAGACTCGCCACTCCTGCGGCAGTAAAGGTTGGCGATCTCCTTGGTGGACTCCGCCGTGCGAATCCACTGCCGCGGAAATAGGCATAGCCCCAGCTTCCGTCAAGACTCTGTTTGCGCCGCCAATGGCTCGCCGCGACTTCCCAATATCGACTGGGGATACCGATTCCGTAGTGGGCACAAGCCCAGACACCCAGTAC
This sequence comes from Planctomycetota bacterium, assembly GCA_021852245.1. The sequence continues at coordinate 3,726 of JAJZNY010000162.1, forward strand.
ACCATATTGCGTGTTCGAATTATCCCAAATCTGCTTGACCGTTGCCCGTCCATAATACTTCTTGATTGCCGGCGGACCCCATGCATAGGTATACCCACCATCTGGCCTCATGCTTTCAAGCAGAAATCGGCCGTCGAGGACAAGGGCCCTCCGATACGCCGATCTGTGCGGCAACAGGGCCAGGGCATTGGCGGCAAAACTGGAATAATAAGTTGTCGGGTAATGATGGGTCACCAGATATTCAATCGCGCGATGCATGGCCGGCTTGAAAATGTTCAAGCGGTTCAGATGCAGTGTTTGCTCGACATCCAGCAACGCCTCAGTTGCAAGCGCCGTTTTTCCGCCGATATCGTTCACCCAAGGTACGCTGCTCTTCGCTCTTTCCCATAACCGATGGGGTTTTTCCTGAGAAAGCATGAAATTCACGCCCAGGCGGATATCGTGGATGATCAATTGTGGTGTAACCCTGACTACCGGTCGTGGTTTGCGTTGGGGGTGTTTTTGCGGTAGCGGGCGAGCGAAACAATGATGACCTCCAAAAGTTAGACCGATGGTGGCGATAACCACCACTACAAGTCCCCGGGATAACCGATTTTTATTCATTCTTAAGGCCTCCGCTAACATGATTGGAGGAAAATCGAGGATCGTACATGTTCGAGCCCGAATTTCGAGCCGGTTGCGATGTTGTTATTATTGTATGGCGACGTGTCGGGCCGAGTTGAACCCACCTGATCGTCGAAAAGCCCGGCCCCCTGTTCAAGGAGTTTTTTCGGCATGTTCATAGAACATGCCGGGGGGGCACCCTGCTTCTGGCAGAGATCGGAAATCGGGGTCTTTTCCAGCAGGGATTCACGCAGCATGTACATCGTCCCAACTCCGGTATAGTGACGACGTACATTGGAGATAAAACGGTCTCCTTGTTCGACACCACATTATACCATACGAAGAAAAGCCATTTCTTGTTCTCCGACTGAAGCAGAACACCTATCGGAATACCGCCATGAAGTTCCAAATCAGTGCAATACCCACCATCATGCTCTTCAAGAGTGGAGAAGTGGTCAAAAAAATTGTCCGCCTCACACCGAAGAAGGATTTTAAGTCGGCAATTGATGCTTTGCTGGCATAGTTCGCCCAGCCTGTTCACAAAAGAGGTTGCAAAGACTTGGAAAGACCGGCCCCAAATCAGGCCGGGCAAACACCACCTGCCCCTACGTGCGCTTCTGCTTCCAGAAACACAGCCAGATGTATCATGGGCAATGGAATAATGGTTTGGCATCGACAGTTTGCCTAACCCGGATATTTCATCGGTTTTAGCCGCGAGCGATCGGACCGCAGCGTCGGAGGTCATTCTGGCCAGTTTTTTTTCGGGTTGGCGCATTGAGCGCGTAGCGCTTCCGGCCCCCCAACTTCTTTACCTATATGTCTGTTCCATGCGTCAGTCCTTTCTTTTCTGATGGGCCACTCCGGTTTAACCGCTCATTTGTGTACTGGTTCAGCCTGAAAAGGAGAACGAGTCCCGGTGCCTAAGGGACTACGGGCTTTGCACGATTGCGTTTGACGAGGCATGGGGAAGATGCTCTGAACCAGTGGGTTACCGGGCGGCGTCCT